>JAWUWS010000034.1:0-20004 GCA_034111705.1 Psychrosphaera sp. | reverse complement strand
ACGATAACTAATTCAATTAACGTAAAACCTGTTTGCTTCTTCATTTTTATGCCTCTTAAAAATTTTGTTTTTTTGAGTTTATTTAATATTTTTACAATATGAAACTGTTTTTATCTCTAATCACTAAATAAATCACTGCTAAGCTAAGCTGTACACTTATTTTACATTGATCCGTCCGTGTGATTAATTTGTAAATCATGACTAATTACCACTTGCCCATTACCAGAGTTGTAACTAAACATTAATTGATTAGGAAACTTCTCTTTATGTAAAAAGTGGCAATTACCCTTGATTTCTTTTGCCTCTATTATTAATTGTTCCGTCAAATTTAACACTATTTTGCTACTTTGCTCTTCATGTGCAAAGTACATCCATAAATTCATACAATCCAATGTCTGGCTATTCTGTGCAATATTAATTGGCCAACCAAACTCATTCATGCGTAATAACAGTTGTTTACTTACTTTATTATCTATTGCGTATTTATCCACAAAATACTCTAAAACAAGTGTCTGTGGCTTGTCATTTGTTAGCCACTGTCTGTGAACGTAATCCATAGATATAGAAAAGCGTTGAGCTAACAATTCATACTTATATTCTGTTACATCATCAACAAGATTTGAAAACGTTCGCACTGCAATATAAAACAGACAAACGACAACTCCAATGCCCACCAAAAACTTCATTAGGCTATGACTAATAGCAGACTCAGTTGTTAACTTCTTTTGTCTATGAGGCCTCATTTACATTCAACTTATTTGGCTGCTGACATCATATCCCACATTGGCGTAAATATACCTAATGCCAATATCAATACCATTCCCGCAACAATACTGATCAGTACTGGTTCTATTTTTGCGGTTAAGTTTTTCAAATCAAAATCTACTTCACGTTCATAATACTCTGCAGCATCAGTTAACAATTCGTCAACTCGTCCTGTCTCTTCTCCAACCGCAACCATCTGTAATACCAGAGGTGAAAACAACTGACTTGCTACTGCAGTACGCAATAAGGATTCACCTTTTTCAATGCTAGAGCGCATCTCCTTTATTTTAGTTTCCATGTAACTGTTATCCACCGCCTCCGCAACCAATGACAAACCAGAGTTCATTGGTACACCTGCATCTAAAATCATGGCAAAACTACGTGAAAAACGAGCCAGTAAACTTCTTTCAATTATGGAGCCAACAAATGGCAATTTTGTTTTATACCGATCCCACTTATAGCGCCCTGCTTTGGTGCCCACATAAGAGCGTAAAAACATTACTGTGCCAACAATAGCTACAATTAACACTTCCCAGTAATTAACAAAAAAGTTAGACGTGGCTATAAGTATCTTAGTTGCTAATGGTAAATCCGCACCAAGTTTGGCAAACATTCCAGTAAACGTTGGTATTACTTTTAAATTTAGTAAAAACATTGCTCCAAAAATAAACAACAGCACCATTTGTGGATATCTAATAGCCGAGTTAATTCGCTTTTTGGTTTCTTCATCTCGCTCAAAATACTCAGCTAATTGTAAAAACGAATGTTCTAACCGTCCTGTATTCTCACCCACATGGACAATACTAATAGCAATTCTAGGGAATACTTTTTCATGACTACTAAATGCCGCAGATAAGGAGCGACCACGCTCAAGTTGCACAGCAACATCATGTAAAACCCGCTTTAGTGTTTTATTCGTCGTTGTATCGGCCAGACCTACAATTGCTCGGATAATAGGAATCCCTGACTTACTTAACGAATACATTTGACGGGAAAAGATAACTAAATCCTGCACCTTAACTCGATCAAAAAAACCGTTAAAAATATCTTTATTCTGATCTTCGTCGGTCAATGTTATTTTGACCGGTATCTCTTGACGCGCTAATAACATATCGGCAGCCGCGTTAACATTAGGCGCTTCTATTTGGCCTTTAATAGAATTGCCTTTTTTGTCACGGGCTTGATATAAAAAAAATGGCATCAATAAAGCCTATTTATATGTGGCTATATCACTAACCACCTCTGAAATTCGTAATACTTCAGAAATAGTTGTCACACCTTCAACGGCTAATTCTAACGCGGTTTCACCTAAACTTTTATAATCCGGTAATGATTTAGCAGCAACCGAGAATCCTTCTGTGTCACCATTTCTTAATGCAGTTAGTAACCGTTCATCATTCATTTCTAATAATTCGTATACACCTACACGACCTTTATAACCTGTATTATTACAAGTTTGACAGCCCATACCTTTAAAGAACTTAGACTGGCTATGATCTTTATGCGCTATATTCGATATCCAAATTACTTCTTGCGCTGATGGCTCATACGTTTTTTTGCATGAGGTACAAATTCTACGCACTAACCTTTGTGCTAATACCGCACGCAACGAACTAGCCACCAAATAAGGAGCCGCCCCCATATCAATTAAGCGCAGAGCCGTTGAAATAGCATCATTGGTATGCAAAGTTGATAACACCATATGACCTGTTAATGCTGCTCGCAAACCAATTTCAGCGGTTTCTTGGTCACGTATTTCACCCACCATTATTATGTCTGGATCTTGACGTAGCGCGGTTCTCAACACAGATGAAAACGTTAAACCGATTTTATTATTTATTTGAACTTGGTTTATTCGTGGTAGACGATATTCAACCGGATCTTCCACGGTAATGATTTTACTTTCAGCGTCATTTAATTCACTTAAACAACCATATAACGTGGTAGTTTTACCTGAACCTGTAGGCCCTGTGGCTAAAAACATTCCATTTGGGCTTTTTACTAACTTTCTCACTTTAGCCAAAATATGTGCTGGCATTCCGGTCGCACTTAACGTTAATAAACCGGCTGATTGGTCTAATAGACGCATAACCACAGACTCGCCATCTTGAATTGGCATAGTTGAAATACGCACATCTACTTCATGGCCTTTGACTTTAATATGAAAACGACCATCTTGTGGCACACGTTTTTCAGAAATATCTAAACTTGCCATCAACTTAAGTCTTAACACCAAAGCTGGTGCGATATTTACTTCATGTAAAATACTTTCTTGTAATATGCCATCAACTCGAGTTCTTAAACGCAAGCTGCCACGATCTGGCTCTATATGAATATCCGACGCTCTTACTTGAATAGCATCTTCAAATAATGACCTAAGTAACTTTGCAACCACCGAGTCCGCTTCACCATCACCATCTAGCGAAGCAAAATCAAAGTCAGCGCTTTCTTCGTATTCCGCCTGTAACTCTGATGCAAATTGTTCTATTTCTTTAGTTCTACGGTATAAAACGTCAAACGCCATTAATATTTGGCTTTCACGTACCGCAACGACCTCAAGTCTTTTTGGTGATAACAAAGTCGACAGTTGTTCTATCGCGGCAAGATCCGCAGGGTCTGACATACCTAGCATCACTCTGTCATCGCCACTTTCTAAAATAATCGCCCTTAAGCGACGTGCATATACTTCTGAAAGCTCTGATGCTAATCGTTCTTCTATTTTCCAATCAGAAATATCTAAAAACGGTACATTTAATTGTTGAGCTAAAAAGCGCAATAACTGCTCTTCCGAGATAATGCCAGTCTCAATCAAAACGGCACCTAACTTTCGGCCTGTTTCTTTTTGAGCAGCAAGAGCTACCATTAATTGCTCTTGAGATATAATATCATCTTCGACAAGCAGATCACCAAGACGCTTCTTAAGTTTATGATTTATCATTACAGTTGCAGTTCCTGAAGCCTATCTTGTACAAATTTCATGGAAGCTGGGGAGATCCCCCCTTTGCTCTTAACTGTTTGATAACTTAAAATTGCTTCATCAAATTTTTCTTGGCTATCAAGAGATATTGCATGGCCTAACCACCAATTACTAACATCTGGTTGCAGTTTAGTTAACATAAAATAAGCTGACTCAGCACTTTGAAAGTTTTCTAATTTGCGGGCTACGGACGCTTTCATCGAGTAGAATTCAAATGTTCCATTACTTAGCTCTATATCTAAATAGGAGAAAGCACCTTTCATATTATTATCTTTGAAGTAAATTTTAGCTGCAGTCATACGCCATAATTCAACATTAGGATATTTAGACAAGCCATCATTAAGAATAGATACTGCTTGTTGTAATTCCCCCCTACCGTACCAAGCAACAGCCAATAAATTACGCGCTTCAATATGACCATTTGAAATAGATAAAACTTTTTCCAACTTTTCAACAGCTTCTGATACATAGCCTTTGTCAAAAGAAGATTGGGCTTTTTTCATTAACTGCTCAAGCCGCTCTTTCGGTGAGTACTGTTCCGACGACTTAACAATTGATAACGTAGGTTTAGATTGTGCTTTAGGTTTAGATTGTGGTTTAGGTTTTACCTCAGGCTTGCTCACTGCTTTTTTAGGTGATTTTGGCTGCACGATAACGGGAACCATTCGCTCAGATTTTTCCAGTACGTTTACTGGCTCAACTGGCTGCTGTTGATTTTGCTCATTAAGTGCTCGTTCTAATTCAAGCTCTTTACGTTGAGCCTTATCATCAGAAGCTTTTAATGGATTGATAAGTTTTTTTTGTACTTTAGTTTTGTTACTTTGTTGTTTTATCAACGCTTGTTCTTCAGAACTCGTTACGATAAGTCTGTCTGAATTATTTTTTACTAATAACCAACTAACAACAACGATTAATCCAATAACAACCGTCGACAGCGCAAGTACAATATAATTGACTGGACTTTTAGCAGGCGGTTGATAAACCGAACTAATTTCGTTTATTTCTGAATCATCATGACGTTTCTCTAGATCTTTTAACATCTTATTGATCACACTCATTGCAACTGCCCTTTTATAATTGGCCATAACCAATACCAACTACACAAAGCTGCTAAAGTGATGCTTGAAAACACAAATATTATGGATAAAGCACTTAAGGGCTCACCCTTTGCTGACTCTGTATCTTTTGCTGCAAATACCACTTGTTTTTTATCCACTTCTGACTTGCCAAGACCATAAGTTAACATTAACGATTTATGACTCAACACATTAATTAATCTAGGTGTGCCTCCGCTATATTTAAATAGCATTTTAATAGCCCCTGGAGTAAATAAGTTTTTACCCCTGTAGCCTGCAACTCTTACTCTATGATGAACGTAAGCCCTAACTTCATCTAACGTTAACGTACGTAATTTATAAGAAAAAGTAATACGCTGGCGAATTTGTCTTAACCTGTCAGACTTTAACATTTGGTCTAATTCTGGCTGTCCAAACAAAACAACGTGAATTAACTTTCTAGATTCAGTTTCTAAATTAGTAAATAAACGTAATGCTTCAAAGCTATCCCAGGGAATGGTTTGTGCCTCATCAATAACAAGCAAGACGCTTTTACCTTTAGAGTTTAACTCCAATAATTTCAATTGAATCTTTTGGCTTAACTGTTGCTGATTAATGTTACCAATACCACGAATTTTTAGCTCACTTGCCAATGCAAAACGAATTTCATCTGGCGATAATGCAGGGTTTGGTAAATATGCAACTTCAAACGTATCTTGAGTCTCGTTTAATAGCTTTCTGCATAATAAGGTTTTGCCTGTGCCAACTTCACCTGTTACTTTTATAAACCCTTCGCCAGTCTTTAATGCTGTAGTTAATACCTGCATTGCCTCATCATGACTTGGCAAGCCAAAATAAAAATTGGTATTTGGGGTTAAAGTGAAAGGCAATTCCTTAAAACCATAATGATATAAATACATTTAGCTTAATCACCGTACCAGCGTTTTAACAGATCAGAACTACGATTCAGCTGCTCTTGCCAAGTGCCCGTTCCTACAACCGTCGGTTTGATTAATATGACCAGTTCTTTCTTAGTACGAGATTCTTGTTTGGTTTTAAATAGCTCACCTAACCATGGAATTGCGCCCAAAAATGGCACTCTTGATTCATAATCAGTCGACACAGTTTGCATTAATCCGCCAATAACCACTATCTCACCACTTTTAGCACGGATAACCGTATCCGATTCTCGGATATTGCTTTGAGCCAATGGTAATACGTATTGCTCTTCATTAAGTATAATTACTTTTTCCTGCTCTTCTGTCTCCGTCACTGAAGGGTGTACATGCAAAATAACTTCACCTTTGTCATTAATTTGCGGCGTCACGTCCAATGCAATCCCGGAGAAAAAGGCTTCAAGTTCAATACTTGGAGTACTTGTTGTTGATGTGCCTGATACGGTTGTTGATAGGTCGACGTCCGTTACAAAGTACTCATCTTCACCGACTTTAATAACGGCTTTTTGATTATTAGTTGCAGTCACTCGTGGTGAAGATAATACTTGCACATTACCTTGAGTTTCTAACAGATTTACTACACCAGAAAAGTCTACATTACTAAAACTAAGATTACTTACGCCGCCTAATGATGCCGTTATTGTATTGCTAAACACGCCAGCGCCTGTGCTGAACGAAAAGTCAGTACCACTACTTGAAGACAGCACATTTTGCCAATTAATACCTTGTTGGTAATCATCATTCAACGTTACCTCAACAATCTTTGCTTCTAAAATAACTTGTCTAGTTAAGTTTTTTTCCGAACGCTTTATGAAGTCTTTCACCACTTGTATATCTGATGGCAAGCCTCTAACGGTAACTAAACCAGATTGTGGACTCACCACTACATTTTTACTGCTGCTGTTAGATCCAGAATTAGATTCCATGATCATATTGAGTGTATCTTCTAGCTCAGTCCAATAATCAGTTTCTGATGTCGTTTTAATACTTGAACCATTACTATTTTGGTTACTTGAACTATTAGAATTACTGTTCGACGAATCGGTGCTTGATGAATCAGTCGATGTATCGTTATCTGTTGTACCACTTGAAGAACTACTTTCAACTAAACCACCTGAGCTAATATTGGTCGACGTCGTGCCGTACCTTTTTAACATCAAGTAGTTAATATCAATGGTTTCTGTTTTTGTGTAAGCAGGAAATGCTTGTATCACTTTCCCTCTAAATTGAATATCAACTGGATAAAGGGTGTTTAATAAATCAATCACTTCACCAATAGTGACATCTTTTAAATCTAAACTAATACTCGCTGTGACTTCTGGGTGATAAGCAATACTGTAAGGCGTGTCCTCAGTCATTCCTTGTAGAAATAGTTTTAATGGAACGCCATTAGCCGCTACATTAAATCGCTCTTCAAGGTTAGAAGTATCTAATGATGTATTGCCAACAGACAATAAGTCATGTGAAACAGCATCAGGGATCACTAATTTTGAACGTTGCTCACTTTTCTTTTGTTCAGCGTCAAATACCGCATGTACGTCGTCTGCTTTTTCTGGTGTTGGGCTTAAGCTACAGCTGCTCAATAACACAGACGTCATTGCTGTTAGTACACATTTTTTAGTATTCAAAATAATTTTATTCATATATATATAGACGCTTTTGAGTTTCCGAGTTAACTAATACAACATTATCGTTATTAACTTGGCTGATAATGTAACCATTGATCGTATCGCCTTTGGCGTATACCTGATCCGAAATGATTGCAATTCTTGCACTTTTTCTATTCATGATACCCTGCAAGATCATAACAGGCTCCTGAATCTCCACTTCCTTTATGCCAGCATCATTAACAACGTGTTTTGCCGCTGACTTTAATTGGGGTTTTGTGGGATCGTGAATTTTATCCGCTATTACACCAGCAGACATTAGAGCAATAATGACTAAAAAAAGTTTCTTATAATTTAATAACATTTTCATTATCACTAATAGTAATCAAAGTTAGAGTCATTGTTGCTTCTGGATGCTCTATCACTTTGTAATTTAAACTTTCGATACCAAACTGTTTGTTTTTTGTCGTTATCTTCTCTACAAAGTTCATTAATGCAAAATACTCACCAACTACTGTCACTTCAAACTGATGACGGTAATATACGGGTAAATCTAACTCTGTGTCGGTATCTATAGCTTGGGTTGGTAACACTGACATGCCAACAATACGTACATCTTTAGACGTTTTTAATAATCGAGTTAATTCCGCCGTCATTTTTTCCGGCGCAACATAATCTGTCATTACTTTTTCTAGCTCAGATTCAACGTCAACTAATTGTTTTTTTAAAATGATTATTTCATTTTTTATCTTTTCATTCGGATCTGTATTCAATGCATTTTGAATTTGATTAACTTGATTGGAAGTATCAGCATAACCTTTAACAATCGTTTTTTTACTACGCTCAACGGTTGCTAGTTGAAGTAGAGAAGGTTCAACTGCAATTTTGTAAACACCAAAGCATAGTAGAAAAATAACAATAAAGCCTAACATTCCTTTTTCACGAGTTGTTAGGGCCGAAAATTTGTCGCTCCATTGCTCCCACATGGCGGTAATTTTATTCATTTAGCCTCTACTTTTTGTAAAACATCTATCGATGTAGCTACGTCAAATTGTATTAATTCATCATCTACCGAATGTAAATTTAAATAGCTAAACTCAAGGCCTTTAAAGGAATGACTTGATTGTAAGTACGTCATCCAACGAGTTACTGCACTTGAATCTAATGCAAAACCATTAAACTGAGCCATGTTTTCGTTAAATGCAAATTGCGACAACCATAGATCATGGTCATGATGCTGTGTTAATTCTTTTAGTACTAAATAATAATCAACGGTTTTGTTTTCTAAACGCTTTCCAACCCCGTCCCAAAGTAACTTTTTAGCTTTTAACTTTTTATCTAACATCACTTTTTGATTGTTAAACGTTGCTTTGTCATTATGCCTAATCAAATCTTTTTGTAATTTAGCTAGTAAGTTTTGTGCTTGTTTAGCTTTCTGCTCCATCACAACTAATTTGTCATTAACTTGCTTGATATTAAAATGAATAACACCTAAACAAAGGATCATAAATAAAGTAATAACACCACTAGCAATAGCTATATTGTTAAGAGTTAAATAATCTTTCGTGGGCTTAAGATCTTCTAAATAAAAATTAATACTAATTTTCATTATTGCGCCCCTTCCTGTATAGCGTAATTAGCCGCACCCAGAGCTGCTAAATATTCTAATGGTGACGCATTGTTTATTTGCATTATAGGGAATTGAATCGTTTTAATCGGTAATGAATTATTCAACGCATCAATCACTATAGACTCATTGTCACCTGCAATAGCCACTAACACATTCTTTATTGGTGGTTGTTTTAACTGACTTTCGTAGTAATCAATTGACCGTTGAATTTCAATTGCAATAAAATCTGAACCACCATCTAAAATATCTTGTTGAGGCATGTTTATTATAGTGTCTGCACCTCGGATTTTCCGGGCAAAACAAATTTGCTGATTTTTCAAAATTAATAAAATCGCATCTGAGGCTTTATGCTGAATAAATACTAATTGAGCCGTATCTTGTGTGGATTGCATTCTAGCTACAACAAACTGCTCAGTAGTGATACCTAATATCTCAGCCTTATTTTGGTGAAATGGCGTGATTAATGTTTCTAAGTACGCTCTAGATGTTGCCATTACTTGTGCTTTAGGCTGTTGCCCTAAAGGCTGGATGTTCATTTCAATGTAATCACAGATCATATCTTGAGGAGGTATAGAAATAAGATCTTTTACTTGCCAAGGCAATGAAGCGAATATATCAGCTACGGGTAATTCACTTAAATCAATTTGCGCACTTTCCGTTTTATTATTGTTAATGACCAATACACTACGGATATTTTGCAGATGAAAATCATGAATAATTTGCGATAATAATTTCCCCAATTTATCTTGCGAACCTATTGGGTACTCTTCACTTTTAAGACACTCATATCCAGTTTCTAGTTGTTTTATTTTAACAATACGAATACATTCTGGATGGATTGAAATACCAGCAAATTTATCAGTAGTTTGTTTATTAAAATGACTTTTTATTTTCGCAAGTAATGCTGATTTCATGCTTGATTTGCAGTTATTAATTTTATAAGTGCTAATGTACCCTGTATATGCACTGTTATTCAACCTATTATGCTTCTATTTGCACTGATAAATTATATGAAAACTCAGTTTTTTGACTCAAATACACACACGCCTATATCGCAAACAAGCTATAAAATGATTGATGGTAGGATTATAAACTTCCACATTAAGCGTGATGACCTAATAGATAAAAGAATATCTGGCAATAAATGGCGAAAACTCAAATACAATATAAAACAATTAGATACGACCAAATATTCCGGAATAGCAAGCTTTGGGGGAGCATTTTCAAATCACATTGCAGCACTGTCTGCTGCCGGTAAGCAAGCACATATTAATACCATAGGCTTTATAAGAACTCATGAAATTGACCCCAACAATCCAACATTATTGTTAGCTAAAAATAATGGCATGAAACTTATTCCCCTATCAAGAGAGGAGTATAAAAAACGCCACGACCCAGATTTCATCCTAACTTTGCAGCAACAGCACCCAAACTTCTTATTTGTCCCTGAGGGGGGGAGTAATGAACAAGCTGCACTTGGTTTAGCCGAATTAGTTGATGAATTAAGACAACAATCTATTACACCTGAACATCATATTATCGCTTGTGCTATTGGCTCTGGTGGGACTATTTCAGGTATGCTAGATGCATTCCCAAAAATGAGATTTATTGGTGTTGCGGCGGTAAAAGATAATGCTCTACTGGATAGATTAACTGAAAAATACGGTGATAGACTTAACATTGTTAGGGATAATTTATTTGGTGGGTATGGCAAAACAACCGATGAATTAAATGCATTTTGTTTAGATTTTTACAACCAAACCCAAGTCCCTATTGAACCAATTTACACTGGTAAATTAATGCACACATTAATGAGTCGGTTTGATCAATTAGTGGATAACAAAAAATCATTAGTCGCAATACATACTGGCGGCTTACAAGGTATTAAAGGGTTGGATTACCGCCATCAATTTCAATCCGATCAGTGGAAAAGTCTACTGTCTCTGACGGACGTTTAATATAGTGCCCTTGAATGCCTTGAATACCAAAGCGTTGCAAAGTAGTGATCTCTTGCTCGGATTCTACGCCGGTAGCAAATATTTTAATATTTCGATTGGACACAACCCCCTGCAAACTACGAATAAACATCTGATTTTCTACCCGAGACTGAATTTGATTCACCAAACTTTGGTGAAGCTTTAAATAATTCACATCCAAGTAATCTAAATACACAGTGTCCAACACATATAAGCCAACTTGATCGACCATCAATTGAACCTGAAAACGACGAACAGCTGCAAACATTGACGATAGTTTTTTTGCATTTTGTGCTAATTCAAATTCTGATATTTCAAAAATAAGATATTTAGCAAATTTAACATTTTCTTTTAAAAAGTGGATTAGCCAATTACAAAAATCTCTACTTAACCAACTATCTACATGAATATTAACTGAAATAGGGACGACATCACCTTGCTCCATTACATCAATAATACTCAGTAGTATTTGCTTATCTATTGCTGGTATTAACCCACACTTTTTAGCCATAGGTAAAAAGACTTTGGCGTTAATCAAGTCATCATTACTGCCTTCCATTCGGGCCAGTACTTCGTAATGATGTACCTTCATATCAACATCAATAACTGGCTGGTAAAATAATACAAAGCTACGATTATCTATGGCATTTTGTAACGCTGTACGCCAACGGACAGAGCCTTTTATTTCAGACGCTGGCAATTCACCAGAGTCGTACATAAACCAACCCGACGGACCATGTAATTGCGCAGCTCTTAATGCCATATCGGCTTCAGCTAAAATCTTAAATGTTGTGTCTTCTCTGTCGTACATATCAGCACCGATATGACAGATAGTATTAATGTCTACATAGTCAGGTAATTTTACTTTCTGACTACGTCTAAGAATACTTAACGCAATGCGTTCTACTTCATTTCCATCAATATAAGGTAACAAAATAGCAAAATCATTGGCGCTCACTCTTGAGACAACGGACTGCGCTGTATCATCAACATACTCTTTTAAAATCTCAGAATATTGTTGCAAAATTAATGCAACGGAAGATTTACCATCTCGGTCACGGATCATATCTAACATGCCAAACTGGATAAGAAGAACCGCCCCATATACTTTATCGTCGTCCTGCAATACAGAATCTAATCTATGCTCAAAATACAGCCTATTACCATGTCCAGTGTGGCTGTCTAAAAACGTCTGACTTCTAATGTAGTGATCGGCTTTATGACCACTTTTTCGGGCGTCACTTCTTGCCTGATTTAATCGACGAATAGTATTAACTAAACCGTACGATTGAGTCGTTAAGTAAAATCTAAACTTATCGTTTTTGTTATATCTATCCGCCCACGCCTCAAGCTGAATAAGCACTTTCCAGTGCTTTTGTAAATTGAAATGCGCTATGGTCAAGATAGTTAATACGCTAAAAAACAAAATGAAATTAGTAACGAAAAAATGAAGGAAATATGCGGATAAAATAGATTGATGGACCAACAAAATATACCCACCATCAACAGGCTTTTTTGTTGCTTTTACATTCCAACTTTTACTAAATATTCTTCTAAATTGAGTGTAACCTGCAGAATCTATTAACTGCCATTCTAAAACAACCGGAGAGAGAGGTTTAATGATCTCCAGAGGTAAGGCAAGATCAATGATTTGTTGGGTGTATTGCAGTTGTCCATTGATTTGTCTTGTGAGATCTTGCTTAGCAACTAAATAGAACATACCATTTATTAAAATAAAGACAGCGCAAACCAACACAATAAGGTGTTTTGTTATTATATTAAATAGAATGCGTGAGAACTGCATGTCCGTATACTTTATTATAATTATTATGCTTGCTAATTTACTCCTCGTATATTGTCCATGCAAGCGTTCAACAGAAAAATTCGGCTTCTCTGCTCATTTATATTTCAAATACGTCTAAATGAGAGAAATAACAGTGTGCATCGGCTTATGCTTGTTGTAATACACTGACTAGATTTTGTAAAAAAAAGGGAGCCTTTACGGCTCCCCTCTACCCCCTTTAAAACAGATACATAGTCAAACTAATATAAATTAGAATGAATATTGAAACCTAAATGAAACTGCATCGGATGACTCAATTCGATTTCCAGCTTCAAAATAGTCAGTTTGAATATAGTCCGCCATAAACTTAATATTTTTATTCACGGTATAGTTTACACCAATACTGTAAGTTTCAGCATCTTCGTTTTCTTCTTTTAACAAAATTTCACTATAACGGCCCGTTAATTCCCAACCATTTTGAGATGTTGCACCTAACTTACCATTTTTATACTTACGATCACCACCAGATAGTTGATAACTGACTTGAAGATAACCCCCTTCATAATCATAAGTTACTTGCTCAGTACTGGTAACCGACGCTTGCTGCCATTCAGCCATCAAAGTTAACTTATTTTTCTGCCACAAAAGCTCTAAAGCTTGTAAAGATACATTATCAGCTGTAATTCTGGTGCCTTCTAACAAAGAGTCTGAGTTATACACTTCTAACTTTTCGTTAATTCGAAATTCATTGCCATCGTATTTACGCTCACTAAAAGCCACACCTAAATGCAATAAACTTTCATCTGTTTGCCATGGAAGCCAAGCTACACGACCTGTTATTGCAGATGTGGTTTCTTCATCCGAAGCATCTGGTTCATAATAACCAAGTTGCCAGTTCACCGATGAGTTATTCCCTAACAATTCTTCTAAAGATAAATCCCCTGACAAACTAACACCAAGACTGCGCCCAGGAGCAAAAGCTTCAGTGATCATACTACGTTCAATCATTAATAAATTACGAGAGCTCGTTCGTTTTTCCAAACCAAAACTTTCTTTTTGCTTACCTATGGTTAAATCGGCAAATGACCAACCATCGTATTTTACATAGGCGTCTTTTATTTCAACATCGTCGTCAGCAAAACCAAGCTGAAACTTACTTTTCCAATTTTTATCAATGTCAGATTCAAAGCTTAAACGCGCACGGCGAATACCCGATACACTTTTGGACAAAGCATCATCTTCTGTACTTTCTAATAAGGATGCATCAAATTTGTCGTAATCGAACATCACATAACCACTAACGTCTACGTCTTCGCTTTTTTTCGCGAAACTCGCACCACTTGCTACACAACACAGTGTTGATAACATAATTGATGTTATTGATAGTTTTTGTGTCATATCACTACCCCTCACTTAAACCTGTTTGTTTGTGCTTTGTCTTTACTATTTATCTTTTTACTTATAGCTATTTACGGCTTTCAGCTAAATAACTCACTTTTAACTGAGCGACATCTCTTAAAAAATCAATATGCTCTATGTCTACAGCAACCACATCTAAGCCTGTTCTTTTTTTCAGGTCGTCTATTAAAATATCTTTATTTTCCGGCGTAATATTTTCAATACGCTCATAACAAACACTTTGTACTTCATAACGTTTTACAAAAAGACTAGAGTCGATCACAAATGCAATCAAACAAATAACACCATTTAATATACCTAAATCAATCAAGCTCATTTGGCCAACGGAGGTCAATAAAGCAATTGCTGTTACCAAGAAAAGGTAGGTCATTTCTTTAATTGAAATAGACTCAGTACGGTATCTGAGCATAGTGAAAACAGCAAATAAACCAAAGGCAAATTCCATTGACATATCTACGCCATGCAGCAAGAAAGTAATGATGAAAACACCCACACCAAACAGAATAAAGGAGCCTGCAACCACGGCATTTTTGCTCACACGGAAATAACAGCCGTAGCACAATACCGCTAACGAAAGGATGTTTACTAAAAAACGGGAAATAAAAATAAGGTCTAATTTTGTCATGTTAATGGCTCTCTGCAGGTAATAAAGGGTTGCTACGATGTAACTTTTTAATACGGGATAAAACGGACTTGAATCGATTCGCCTTTATGCTTCTAGGATAAAGTAACGCGCAACCGATACAGTATTTACTAAAGGATGCGGGAAACACATGGTGCTTACTCATCAATTGATAAAATGGCGAATGTTTAGATTTTTTACTTTGTTTTAATTCGGCAATAAAAAAGCCCGGTAACGTCACCTTGTTACCACCTTCTGGTGTGTTGTACCAAAGGTTAAAGTCGAGTGTTAAGCGCTCGGCTTTTTCTTCATTCGCCAAGGCAATACGGTTGTAACCACTTTGCTGAGTTACTTGTAAATTGGCGTATTTTCCTTGCATTTCTTGTTGGATAAACGCTGCACAATCTTCACTGTTATCCTCATCCGCTAACTTAATGCGAGTTTTTAGTGTTCTTTTTTGATTGTTTTTAAGCTTCACTTCTAAGTATTCTGTCGCTGTGTCCACATAACATCTTCGACGTACTTTATAGCGATTTAACTTACCATTATGATGAGCTTGGTATAAGTCCAATGCTGGCGTATCAAGATACTGGTTGTAGTAAGAAAAGTACCGTTTACCCTCAATATCCAATACCCGGTAATGGCCGTCTAATTGTTGCAACAACTCAGGTAAAAATGACAACGGCAGCATAAATTTACTGTCTACACGGTTCATTAAATTGGCGTTGTCGAGATCATTTAAGCCATAACCATCAAACGACTCTAATAGTTGTTCTATCAATTCTGACAATTCATCTGCACTTGCAGAAACGTTAGCCTCAACATTTTGATACTTTGCTTCTGCCGCTAATGTTAGCTGTGCATCAACATCAGAATAGTCATCCTTAAAACGTAATTGGCTTGTCATAATTTTCTCAATTCAGTAATAGCAATTTTAAAGTGAAGCCGCACTAAATTGATTGATGCAGCTAAAGGGAAATAAAGGATTAATAGGAGCAAAAACCACTGCCATCACCAGCAGAAGGTAAGGTTCCATTTAACTGAGCAGTCATATTAGCCACACGGTAATCAACAAAACTGGTCAACCCGTAAAATTGGCCAACGGTAGACGTTAAGTTGTATTCAAAGTAGCTAGAGCCATAAAAACTAGTAGGATCATTTTCAACATGCTCACGAATTAAATTGGCAATTTCATCCACTCGTGCTGCAAAGGTGTCACTTGCTAACGAACCTTCAATAAGCTGCGTTAAATATTCATGATAAATATCTAAGTTATCTTGGTCGGCAAATACATTAGCTAGAAGTGGGCGCTCACTTAATGCACCGCTTACTGGCTCATCAATGTAAAGCCCTCGGATATCAACGTTATTACAATCCATAGCAAATGACCCAAATGATTCATTAAAATCCCAAGGTAGAAGGCTGAAAACGCCGTCTTGATCATAAAGGTAATAATTATGTGCAAGTGTGCCGTGATAGCTGTCTAAATTGGATAACGCAGTACTCACAGACATATATCTTAATAGCCCATCTACATCCACAACCTCTGTAGAGCCCTCATCAAGTTCTGTTACCAGATTAAGGAATGCGCCATTATCGGTAGTATCTTCGTTGTTTTGTAAGTTAATTTCACTGTAACTAGAAATATCTGAACTGATCCACAACAAGTCACTACCTACACCGTCTGGTTTATATAAGTCGCCATTGCTGTTCGCAAAGTGATTTTCTAAAAACTCACCGTCTATCGCTTCCACCATCAAGTACAAGCCAAATAGCTCACCGTTAACATAAAAATTTACGTAAGCATTTTCAGGGGTAGGCACACCCATCTCATCCATTAATTCATAGGCTAATACTTCACGCATGTATGACGGGTCATTAAATGAGTTTTGCAGCGTGAATTTTTTTAAGCCAAAGAACTTTTGACCTGACACATATTCGTTAATGTCAACTTTAAAGCTGTAACGGTCGCTAGTAGAACGGGCAACACTGCTTAAACTTGAGCCACCTTTAGTACGAATAGCGACACTATCTAACGTAACACCATTAAAAGTAATGCTGGTTTCGTGATATTCCTCATCAAGCGGATTGTCTAAAATATCTTGCCAATTTTCGTCAGTAATAGTGATGGACAATGTATTAACTGCATCTGGTGTAAACGCACTTGCGATTTCATTTTCAGCACCTTGAGTCGGTGTTAAAAAATCTTGAGAAAAATCAGTATTGTCACTTAATCCATAACTGAATCCTGTTACTACATCGCTTTCGTCCCATTCAATGTAATCCACTACTTCGTCGTTAAGCATTAAACTTAATTCATCATTTGTACCTAGCTTAAATGGCACATAGTAATCACTAGGATCTTCATCAACCGCATAAATAGTAATGTATTCACCAGGCATTAATTCAACACCTGGTAAAGTGACAGGGTCAATATCATCACTTTCATCAATCACTTGGTAATCTGATAAGTTAATATTGTCTGAACCATTATTGTATAACTCAAACCAATCACGGCCGTCGTCAGCGGCACTGGCAACCACTTCATTGATCACTAAAGGACCGTGCGTTGCCGTCACGTTTTCAGTTTCAGCGCTAGGGGTTAATACATGCGTAGCGTCACTTCCATCAGGGAAACGTCCGTAACTATAACCAATTAACGCTTGCCCTTTATCCCAAGAAAGTTGCTCTATTATTACATTGTCAGAATACAAACTTACCGTGTCGCTAGAACCTAAATTAAAGGCAACCGTTGGCAAGTCACCCAAATCATCCGTACTGGCATAAATCCGATAAAACTCACCTGATGCTAACGTCACATCTGGTAATTCAACTTGCTCATTATTGTCGTCACTAATTTGGTAGTCGCCTAAATAAACCGAGCTGCTACTAGTCACATAAAGCTCTATCCAGTCGTCTCCATTATTGTCAGTACTTTTGGCTACCACTTCGTTAATGCGTAGTGGGGAATCTTCGTCAATTAAGGTTGTAACAACCACTATTATTTCATCAGTGGTTTGATTCGCCGAGCCTTGAGTCGGTGTTAATGTTTGCGCTTCACCCGTTCCGTCTTCATATAAACCAAAACTAAAACCTTCCTCCGCCTCGCCCTCTTCCCAATCTAATTGAGAAACCTGCACGTCATTTTCATACAAAGTAACGGCATCATCACTGCCTAATTTAAAGGTAACGTAATAGCCTGACTCTGGTGGAGTGTCTTCTTCATCTATGGCTTGAATAACAATAAACTCACCTAGTGCAAGGGTAACGTCTGGTAATGCTTGAGACTCTCTGCCATCATTATCATCAACGATGGTGTAGTTTGATAAATCAATCGCATCTTCGGTAGCATAAAGCTCAATCCAATCGTTTCCACCATCACTGGCGCTAGCTACAATCTCATTAATCACTAAGCCACTAGAGGCGATTGTCTCTGAGGAATCATCGTCACTGCCAATACAGCCATACAAAAAAGTGCTTAAAGCAATAACTGCAGACAATATAATAGGTTTTACATTCATGCATGGATCTCATGAGTTTAATTAAAGATGTCCTGACTTTAAAAACATAAGGTGCAAACAATGTGTAAGAATCTAGTAAATTACGGTTTTGTGAATTTTTTATGACAGTTTTGTTTGACCTAGAAATCGACTACTGAAACATGTTGAGGGCATAGTTAAGAAGGCTTAGCTAAAAGTTGCTATTTAAAGAGACTTAGTTAAAGGGTAAGTAAGACAGAAAAAGCCCATTAGCTTAAACACTAACAAGCTTTCAGTAAATTTTCACGTTAGTGATTCATGTTCTATTTTGTGATCTCTGTGTAATCACTTAATAATGGTCTGGTTGTAACGCAGGCGCTAAAGCAAGTATAAGCGCTTGAGTATAAACACCTTCTCTTGTGGCCGCGTGGTTAGTTAACAAACCAATAGCGCCACCTTTTTGCTTAATGTTAGAGGTATTAAAAACCTCATCCATCACAGGCCCCAACTCTTCACCTTGCTGCAAACGTTTAAAAATTTTATCTGGCAGTGGGAGATTTGCAGACCTGCCGGTAAACAAGTCACCGCCTTTACCTTTCTCTTTATTCAGATTCAATACCGCAACATAAGAAAAGCTCGCCGCCCCCTCCTCAAATTGATCCACACCACCTTCCATAGCAACGCAGTAATCAAAGGTATTGGCATCGACGCTACCAGCACAATAGCGAACACGATTCTGCGCCCCCAAACGAGTCTCAGCCTGAGTCATAGGTTGCTCTGCAACACCAGACGGCGCTTTCATTGACTTACAATCAATAACACACTCAGGAAATACAGCAGCAAAAGCTTGCTTTGCCGCATTAACTTTAACGGGATTTGTGGAGCCAACACAAAGGCGAATAACGTCAGCCATTATTATTTACCTTATCAAAATCAGATATTATTAAAATACGTTACGTAGCCCAATATTAACACCATTCAAAACTCTAAGTTAACCTTATATATTGTTGATTTAAGGCAACTCCATAAAGCAATAAAATAAATACTCGTGACATCAAAACCCATGCAATCAAAAAAGCCGAGTAATAATATTACTCGGCCAAATCACAAGACGCGTTTATATA
Source organism: Psychrosphaera sp. (assembly GCA_034111705.1). Lineage (GTDB taxonomy): Bacteria > Pseudomonadota > Gammaproteobacteria > Enterobacterales > Alteromonadaceae > Psychrosphaera. The sequence continues at coordinate 611 of JAWUWS010000034.1, read as the reverse complement.
ATCGGCTTATTTAACAGATTTAATAAACTCTAACCTTTTACACCTAGGCTCTCTTATCATCATGTGTTTTACAGGACCGCCATAAGCAAGTTCAGGTGCGAATCCAACAACCACACCTTTAACATCTTTTACTCGTTGGTGTATTTCTTCTAATGCTTCAAAGCTCACGGCACTGAATGCTAGATGGTGCAGGCCAACATTATTTTTACGGCTAAATTTAACCGTTGTTTTTGCATCACTTATTTGCCACAGAGTTAATAACATTGCACCGTCACTAACAAATACAGCCGGATAACTTGTGTCTTCACCCTCTTTTTTCCAACCCAACGTATTAAAAACTCACTACTGGCGGTTAAATCACTAACGGTTAACCCAACATGATTAAAGCCTTTAGTTAACGTAGTGTTGTCTGCGCTAGCTTGGTTGATGTTATGGATAAGGAGTATGGCGCAGGCCTGAGAGAGCAAGGCTTGTTAGTAGAGCCAAGAAAAAGCTATACAAAAACAACAAACAGTAAGCATTGGATGAGAAAACATCCAAACCTATTAAAGGAAGTAAAACCTTCAGCACCTGAAAAGGTATTTGTCAGTGATATTACGTATGTTGAAACA
>JAWUWS010000033.1:0-14784 GCA_034111705.1 Psychrosphaera sp. | reverse complement strand
AATCGCGAAGGTTCATTTGCCGAATACTTAGTCATCCCAGCTTTTAACGCATTTAAAATCCCTGACAATATTTCTGATGAATTAGCTTCAATCTTTGACCCGTTTGGTAATGCTGTACATACCGCTTTGTCTTTTGATTTAGTTGGTGAAGATGTATTAATCACAGGTGCAGGGCCAATTGGTATTATGGCCGCCGCTGTTGCAAAACACGTAGGCGCACGTCATGTAGTTATTACTGATGTAAATCCATATCGTTTAGAGTTAGCCAAAAAAATGGGGGCTACTCGTGCGGTTGATGTTTCTAAACAAAAATTAAAAGACGTAATGAACGAGTTAGGTATGACCGAAGGGTTTGATGTTGGCTTAGAAATGTCTGGCGTACCTTCTGCGTTTAATAGCATGTTAAACAACATAAACAATGGCGGTAAAATTGCCATGTTAGGTATTCCTCCGTCAGATATGGCGGTAGATTGGAACCAAGTGATCTTTAAAGGTTTAGTTATCAAAGGTATTTACGGCCGTGAAATGTTTGAGACTTGGTACAAAATGGCAAGTTTAATTCAATCTGGCTTAGACATATCGCCAATCATTACTCACCAATTTCCAATAGACCAATTCCAAGACGGTTTTGACACTATGGGTTCAGGTCAATCAGGTAAAGTTATCCTTAACTGGGATTAATTTACTCAAACGGATTAACTATATATTTGTTTTAAGCTCAAAATCAGCCGTGTTATAAATACGGCTTTTTTATAAAAAACAATACTACAATTATTTACATTATGTTATTGGCTTATAGTTACGTGAGCTCTTATTCTCTAAACTTCTTTATATTCAGAAGATATCCAAAGAGAAATTTAAAATGCAGATATTAAAAGTGCTATTAATTGTTGTCACTTCAACACTTTGTATCTCATGTGCTGCCTATGCACCAAAACTGTCTAATCACCAAACGCCTGAAAAAGAGTGCAAGTTAGTTACCCAAAAACTTACTTTAGAGTTAACTGAAGTAGACATAAATTGCGGTGTAACAGCAAAAAGTATTTTTCATTGTCTTGTTAGTACAGCGGTAATAATTCCTTTATCTGGCGTTGTTTCAGGAAGTATTGTTCTTGTTGGTAATACATTACATTGGGCAGAAAAAGAATTATCCTGCACTAAGCCATAAATTTGCTCATAAAAAAGGAACAAAGTAAGTTACTTTGTCCCTTATACTTTACTTTTATTACTAAGCTACTGATCAAATAACAGACAATTAAATGAGCGTCAGTTATATAAGTGACAACTCAACTTCAATATTGCCACGTGTTGCGTTTGAATACGGGCATACTTGGTGTGCAGCATCGACTAACTCTTGTGCTTGTGCTTGTGTTTTGTCTAAATCACCAAGAGATATTGCTAATTTAACTGCGATACCAAAACCACCTTCAATTGCGCCAATTGACACTTCTGAGTTGATGTATGTTTCTTTTGGTAAATGAACTAACTCACAATCGCTAACGTTTTAAGGTAAATTGATGTCATTTCATCTACCGACTCTCAATATCCTCGATTGGCCCATAGGAATATCAATCGCCATAAACTAGCAACATTGTGTGCGTGAAAGTAATATTTTTCAGTGTCGGTTAATTCAAACTTAGATAAAATGGTGTATTCAATATTAAGCTCTTCTAGGTAAGTTCTATACGGATAAACTCATCAAAAAGTATATTTGAGATTTTATTACTCTAAATAGACCAAGGTGCCTACATTTTCACGAAAGTAATCTATTTTTCCATTTGCTTCGTGCGAGGTAATATAGGTTCGGCTGTCTACTTGTTTGCTGGCTAAACCATAATAAAACGATTGAAAAAAAGAAGTGATAAACCATCCGTCTCCTAATGCTTGCGACTCTAAGTGTTTGATCACCGTGCCTCTGGGGAAAACATCGGTACTTAGTCGCGTTAAAACCTTAACAAAATCTGACTTGTTTAGACATTGCTGCCATGCTGTGTCAGCATCATCTTGGTAGTGGTCTATGCGTAAATCGATATTATCAGCGACTTGATCTAATAGCGTCATATCACCTTGCTCAAACTTATTTAGTAATTGATGAATCGTAATGTCGCTGTTGCGTTGGTACATAATTCCGTCCTTTTATTGACTTTTTAATTTTGAATGCTTTATTACATCTGCCTTAACACTATCAATCCGAACGACATAGGGATAATATTGTTTATATTTTCAATCCATAGATAAAATATATGTTAGAGATAAAACCACTTTATTACTTTATAGCTGCTTATGAAGAGGGATCGATCACGGCGGCAGCCAACCGTTGTTTTATTGCGCAGCCATCGATCACTCATGCAATAAAAGCATTAGAGAGTAATTTATCAGTCCAGTTATTTACACGAAGCAAGCAGGGAATTAAGCCAACAAAAGAAGGGCATAAGCTATACAAATTAGCCTCCGATTTAGTGCTACAAAGCCAACAAATTAAATCAGAGTTTACTCCTAACCAAAAAAACGAAATTCACTTATATATTCAACCAGATATTAACGTCGAGCAATATGCATCCGTGATAGAGTCCGTTAAAAGCGCCGACGCTAATATTGAAATAACCGTGGCGGATGCATTGGAGCAATCACAACTAGCTATCATTGATGAACTCAGAGTGCCGGCACAATTCTCGGTTAAACGTTTGCATCAAGAAGGTTATAAATTAGTTGTTAAACAAGACCATCCATTGGCCAAGCACCAAGATGTTTCACTTAACGAATTCGAACAACTCACCTTTATTGAGCGACCTTACTGCACCCAAAAAGATACCTTTTTAAGATTAATCAATGAGCAACAATTCAACATTACCTACAAAGGCAAAGCCATTCATGACAAGCAATTGCTTGGGTTAGTAAAATTAGGCCTGGGGGTAGCCGTAATACCCGAGTCGTATACAGAAGAAGATGGTAACTTATCATACCTGAAAATAAGAACACCAAACCAATTCACACGCTCGATTGTGCTTGCTTATAGGAAAGTGCCTGAGTCTGTAGTTGAGACAATAAAAGGGCTTACGTTCTTTTATTGAATACAGTAGAGTCAGTCGCTTTTAAATAACTGACAACTCAACTTCAATATTGCCACGTTTTGCGTTTGAATATGGGCATACTAAGTGTGCTGCATCTACTAACTCTTGTGCTTGCGCTTTGTCTAAATCACCAAGAAATATTGCTAATTTAACTGCGATACCAAAACCACCTTCAATTGCGCCAATTGACACTTCTGAGTTGATGTATGTTTCTTTTGGTAAAGCTTGAGTCACTCGGCAATTAATTTTCATGAAAAATATGTTCATTATTTCAAACATTGCAAATACTTTGTGTGCAAATTACAATCACCAGATTACATTCACAAAGGAAGTTACAAAATAGAAGTCATTATGGAATATCCCCCACTTATATTAGACAACCAAATATGCCATCGGCTATATATGGCTTCTAATCGTATTATTAGAGATTACCGCGAACCGTTAACTCAGCTAGACCTGACTTACCCTCAGTATATTGTGATGATGGCATTATGGGAAAAGGACGGCATTACCATAGCTGAGTTGTTAGAGAAAACCTCAATTGATGGCGGTGCCATGACGCAAATTCTAAAAAAGATGACCGACAAATCTTTGCTATCAATTGTTAAAGATGAAGACGACAAACGCAGAAAAGTCATTAAACTTGAACCTCACGGTGATGAATTACGTCACCAAGCCGCAAGTATTCCAGAGAAAATAAAATGCTCTTTTTCCCACATGACAGATCAAGAAGCACAGCAATTGATTATGTTATTAGATAAGGTCAATCAGGGTTAAAGAAGTCAATTTAAAAATCCGCTGGTAACTTAATGGCCATTTCTTCATTTGTTACTGGGTGAGTAAAACCTAACCTACTTGCGTGTAGCATTAATCGGTCGGCTTTAAAATAAGACTGGTCTGCGTCATATAAATCACAACCTATAATTGGGTGGCCTATTTCTCGGCTATGGATTCTTAACTGGTGAGTGCGGCCTGTTATGGGTTTGAACAATACTTTTGTGGTGTTGTTAGTTTGGTTGTAACTGATGATTTGGTATTGGCTAACCGCTTGTTTTCCCGTTTGGTGACAGACTTTTTGCAGGGGAAAGTTGTCTGCGTCTTTAATAATGGGAATGTTAATTTCACCGTGTTTTTCATATTTTTCATGCTTTTCGCTCTGGACACAACCTTGTCCTTCTAACTCTTGCTCTGCTATCTCAAAATCCCCAACTGATGACAGTGTTTGTATTAACAGGGGCGCTTGTATTAACAGGTCCTTTTCTACTAAAAGCTCTCCATCTAAAATCGCTTCATAATACTTGGTTACTGTACGTTGGCTAAATTGCTCACAGATTTGTTTATTAATCTCTTTATTCAGTGCCACCAGCATTAAGCCAGAAGTGCCAAAATCTAATCTATGAATGAGCGTTGCCGTTGGAAAGTCTTGCACCAAACGCCAGTGTACTGAGTCTTTATTAAGTGGATGTTTGCCAGATAAGCTGAGTAAGCCTGAGGGTTTATTGATCACCAATAAATGTTGGTCTTGATACACAATAGAGATTTGTTCTAAGCATTTGGGAACAATAAACGGGTCGGCTTGCGGTTGCATGTTTAGTCAGCCTGCTTTTTGCTTTTGCTCGCATGACTTTTATTACTCTGATGCTCCAGCAAGGTTAAATACACCCGAGTATCAAATTCTATTTGGTGATATTCAGGCAACATGTGACAGCACAGTTTATAAAATGCCTTATAATTTACTCCTAACAATAATATCAATCAATTAACCTTAACTTATTGTTCTAGAGGTAAAAAATAATCATAACATGCCAGTTTATTATTGACTACTGTCAGTATTTGTCAATACTGAATATACATCATAATAAAAAGGTTTTTACATCTTGAATCCAGTCGCTATTAAATCATTACCATTTGTGCAAAAGGCACTATCACCAGCTTTTAAAAAGCTTCTCTCAGATAACGCCCCTAAAAATAATGGTAGCGTGGTAGCGAACAACTATGCAGCTTACATATCAACCTTTAAAGCGGCTAGTTATGAAGCATTGGATATTCTAAACAGCCAAGAGTCCCTGTTGAAGCAATTGCGTGGATTTGTGGGCTTTATGTACTCGCAATACGAATGCAAGTCAGCATACAGCGTGACAGTCCTTGTCATCAGAACATTTAAAGCGCTTACTAAGTATGAAATCGATACTCCTCAGCTGTCATCTATTAAGGTGAACGAATACATCGAGAAGTGTATTATTGAATTCAAAAATTTACGGGTTAGCTCAGAGCGCCTCACTTACCTTGATGGTTGGCAACTGAAGTCCAAAGAAGGCAAGATCTTCAACTTTGCAATCGGAAAATTTCATGAAGCCTTTGGTGATGAGTTGACTGCTGATATTTATCATCATTTTTACGAATATGTTACAACACAAAAAAGTACCACCATAGTAGCGGTTCATGTAGAGCTCAAAGAGCTTCTAAATTCGTTTGCAACGCATTGCAATAACGCTGATGAGTTGCGCGCCCAACTAAAAAAAAATAAATTGAGTGCATTTCTTGAGAAGGTCATGTGGTGTTCGTTTAGTAGCCATTTAGCGAAGGGCAATAAAAAAACACTTTTTTTTACAGTGTGGGTTCGTTCTATTAACACATTCAGAGTATGTTTTATTGATAGCGGATTAATTAACGAACCAGTTCGACCCATATTAACTCCTAAATTCAAAGAAGACTCTCAGCCTATCGCAAAGATAGCTACGGGCGGTCAGTTAACGTCCAGAGAAGAGCAACTGTGGCTTGCCTCTATCCCACTGCACATAAAAGATGATGCAGTCATCCAAATCATCGAGGATAGGCTACGAGCGAGTGAAGAGCATGTTCGTGCATCTTATCATGCTGTTTTTGAGTGCATAAAAGAGAAACACGAACGCAATCTTAAAATGGCAAAAACAGGCATAGTGAAGCCCATTAGAGGTGTCGATGGGGGCATTAAAAAAAATAAATACGTGCCAGTTGGCCGTGACCATCTAGCTAATAGCATTGCCACATTCTATGAGTATGGTATCGGCGCCGCTGTTCGAAACCCTGCTGCTTTTTTTGGAGGGCCTCACTATAAATGCGATAATATTCCTGCTCTTAAACTAATGGCTGAATTAAATCTGCCTAGCACTTCTACACTGGGTGCACTGTGTACATTATTAGTGTTAGAGCACCCCCAACTCACCCCATCAGCACTTCAGAATTGGGAGTTGTTTGATAAGAACGGACAAATGACAGGGTATAAACAAGTTGGTGGTAGTTATATAATTGTCGTTCATAAAAACCGCAAGGGGGCTACGAAAGCTCAACAAGACATTATTCTCAATGATTATAGTCGAACCATTGTTAAGGTGCTAATTGATCATACAGAACTTGCTCGACAGAATCTAAAGGCAAACCCGAGCACTGATGAATATCAAGAAAACGCGTGGCGTTATATGTTAATCAAGGCTGATTTGACTAATGCAAGTAGGTGCATTGATTTTGGTAAGAATATCACCTCGGCAAGCGTGAGCAGCGCCTATCGGTGGTGGGTGTATAACCACTCTAGCAGTATGAATGAAGACGATAAATTATTGCTATCTAAGTCGGTAGGATTACGTTCAGGTCGTAAACTCCGGGCAATTCGCACGTACATTAAAACCCACTCTTTGTCCGCAGTGGCAGAGGTGTTGGGGCATGAAACGGTCAATGTAGACCTATTAAATAAATATTTGCCTTCTGCGTTGATGGATTTTTTCAATGCAAGATGGATACGCCAATTTCAAAATGCGCTTATTTACATCGCAATGCAGGAGTCGGACTATCTTTTTGGAGCGGTTGACATTAAACCGGAAAACCTCGATGAATTTCTACAAAATCACGGTATTCACGATATACCGAAACTGTTTGGTAAATTCAAAAATGACGCAACGCTATCCCTTGTTGAGAATGAAGCTCCTCGAGAAAAATTTGATGAGGTAACTCTGACAATTACTGAAAATGTTATGAGAGTACTTATTGCCATCAAGAGCATCGTTGACCGCTCAAAAAAAACACAGGATGGCCAAACCTTTCGTGAAATCGTATCGACTTGGTATGAGGCAGCTACGCTCATTCTTACCGAAGATGCTCGTGAAAGTACAACTAATTCAGAACGTTCAAAACTTATAGCTATAGCAAGTACCAACCCTCTTGATACTCAACTGTTCGCTAGAGCGTTAACATGTTAAAAGTGATTGTAAATAACTTAAAGGAAAGAAAAGTCGGACTTCATGAGCTAAATAGCGAAGAGTTAACTGAAACACTTCACTACGCTGTCGCAAATCAAGACTTCGCTTTACAACGTGAAATTGGCAATCATTTTACCCAGATTTACGTTCAGGCCGATGAAATGCCTTATTGGTTTAAAAGTAAGTATGATGATGATGTCACTATTATGAATTTTGGTCAAAGGGATAAGGTTATTGACTGGTCATCAGTGAGGCTTGATGATGGTTTTTCTCTTACTCATCCTAAGCACAAACCTCTGCTAAATAGTTTTAAAAACTGGTTACTTGCGGTGTCCGACCCACTCGAGAATGGTGGTTCTCTCATCAAAACTATCACAGTAAAAAGTAGAATATCGCAAGTCCTGTCATTAATTGATGGAATCTTACTGCACTCAACCGCGTTAGAGTTAAGTCAGTATCATCATAGCCACACCACAGCTGATTTTTGGTTGTCTCTGTTTAAAGCGATGTCTGAGAATGGAGCAGTAAACGGGATCTATGATTTTACAGGCCGAATAAAAGAGGCAATTAAAGTACACATAAACATTATCACACAAGATCAGGTAGATGCTTTTGTGAACAAACACCCCTTTGTGAACCGAAATATCGCAGAAGAGGATTTAATGCTTAATTTAACAAAAGAAGAGCGCGTTAAGGCATGTTGCTGGCTTTATTTTCAAGGTTATTATAAATACCATTCTAATTCTAATTCTAATTCTAATTTTATAGCTCAAGGCAATGGTACTTTGCTAGCAAAACTACTATTTGAAGGGAAAGTAGTATCCCCACTCCTAAACGTTCCCACCTATCCTGAGTTATGGCTTGCCGAAGAAGCTCGAAGCACTGAATATCCCCCCTTTATAATTGAAAATTCAGAATTGTCAGCTGCAGAAGAAACAATTAAGAGTTACATTTGGGTGGCTAAGTTGATTAACACCAATATATTCAAGGACAACGCAAGTTCACCCCCTATTGAAGCGACAAAAATACTTAGCATAAGAAAAATTAATGATTTAGTGACGTTAAAGCCCGCAAACCGTACTCAAACCTTGCACCCTGACGTAGTATTTAAACTCACTCGACAATCTTTTGAATTTGTTCTTAAATACCAGCAAGATATTTTGGATGCTTGCTTGTTAGCTATTTCACAAGGTGATAGCAAAAGTGTGAAATCACATAGCAACAAAGAGCGACCTGATATAAGACACGGTATGTTTATTCCTGAGCTTCATCAGAACATGTCATGTACTGAACGTGGTCACTTTATGAAAACTCAGGTAATGAGTGTGTTGAATGAAAAAGAGGTTAAAACAATGGGTATTCAACAGGTTTTACCTTTTGAATCTCTAGCTGCTGATAAGTACGGTGCCATACGGAATAATGAGAGTTTATTTGAGCTTTACAGTGTACTTTTAGGGAGTTGCCAGTACCTTACCGGCATTATTTTAGCTAGACGACAGGATGAATTAATATCATTAAAAAGTAGTGGTAACCTGTCACCAAATGAAAACCCATTTGAGGAGGGAAATGAGGATATTGAATACAATCTCATTTTTAAACTCAAAAAGTCTGGGAATGGCGGTAAGATATCGACTAACCAAATCATTGAAAGACCTATTACTAACTCTCTTGCTAAAATCATCTGGCGACTCGAAGCGTTTAACGAGGCAGTTATATTACAAGGGGTTGCTAAGGGTAAAACCTTAGGCCTTTTTAATAGCTTAGATGCAAAAAATTGTTACCTCATCAAGCCTATGTCTAGAACATTTAATGCTCACCTCGATTCGATATGTGACTACTTTGAAACCCCCCTTATTAAAATGAGCAATGGTGAGCTGAGACGACAGTATGTGAGACAGCATCAGTTACGTCGATTCTTTGCCTTACTGTTCTTCTGGCAAAAGCGTTTTCAAGGGCTTGAGGCCTTGCGTTGGATGCTCGGACATACAGATATGTCACACTTATATCATTACATATCAAGTAATGAAGTGGGCGATATCCTCAATGGGGTTAAGGCCACTGTTATTGTGCAAGGTGTACTAAATAAGGATGGTGAGCTAGAAAAACTAAAAAGTATCGGTGAGTTAAAAGCAACGCTAGCTAAAAAATATAATGCTGGCGCTGTGGTTATTGATGATTTGGAAAGCGTCATCGACCTAGCAGATGACGACGATATAACAGTTCCACATATTGACCAATTGAAAGCAGAGGCAAATCTAGAATCGAACCTTGAAGCTTTACTGAAAACAGGTGAAATCAGTTTGGAACCGAATTTCTTCAAAATTACCGACGAAGACGGACAGGTTCGAGAAACTTTTAACTTAGCATTCCAAGTAAAAGCAGTATAAGAAACATAACAATGAAAAAAAATAAAGAAACTAATCAAAGAACAATACTGGCGACCGAACCTCTGTTACTGGAAATTATCAAATCGCCAGGTCAATTTAAAAATAATGATGGCCTTGTAAAAGCCCTTAAATCGCAAGGAGGCTTAGCCAAGTATGAAGATGCCGAGCGACACATCAATACTATTTCAATCAATACTGTTAAAAGCCTTTCAGAGTTATTGTTAGATGATGGTTTTACTGGTTTTGATAGGCTCAGAATTAATGCTCGTGATGCCATAGAGAAAGCTTTAAATGGAAAAATAAAAAAGAGCAATGAAGAGAGCGCAAGGCAAAAGCTAGCCTCAACTGAAAAAACACTTTCTATCACTCAGCAAAGTAATTTCCTATTGAATACAGTCATTAAAGAAATGCGCTCACACTTAAAAGCAATGGCATTGCAAGATGTGACGGAAGAAGAGCGTTTAAAACGCTACAAGGATATTAATAAGAAAGTTGAGGCACAGCTTAATTATGTCAACTATGGGGAAGTCTGATGCCTGTAGTTAAACTCAAAAATTTTTCTCGTTGGTCACACCTGGGTTTTGATGGCAAATTGAAATTTTATAAACCAAGGGACTTACCGTTTGTCACCTATAAAAATGGTGTGCCTTGCTATGAAGCCAACATGTATATTCATAAACTGCTAGAGGAAGGATTGAAATACCAGACAATCAGGACGTATGCCAACAGTATTATAGCTTTGGTCTATCACGTCGAAAGTGCAACCCATCTTAACCGTTTTAGAGACTTAACAGATGCTGCTTTTCGCTTGTTTATACAGGGATTGCAAAGCGAGAAACATCCTAATGGTGAAAAGGTTAAAAATAACAATAGGGTTTTGGAAGTCGGTATTCGATGCCTTAAATTTCTTGAGTTTGTCCAAGAGTATCATGATTTAAAGCTGTTTATTGGCAAAGACAAAGCCAATGCCATTACGGTGGTTGAGACAACTTACAAAATTTCAATTGAGGGAAATAGGCACAAGAAAGAAGTTACCTCTACTTCACATATTTGCCTACCAAGCAAAGATGCTGTCAAAAGACGATTACCAGTTGGTGAAAAACACGCGCTAAAGGTATGGAGTTTTATACAAACCAATGTCAATAAAGCAGTTCGTTATCGTGATATAGCCCTGTATCAATTAATGGAGCAAACAGGTGGTCGCGTACGAGAACTGCATCTAGTAACCGTGGATGATTTCAAAGATGCTAGAGACATGATCGAACCGTCTCTTAAAATGCACACACTAAAGCGTAAAGACGAAAATAAAACAAGGCATGTGCCCATTCCCCACACGCTTGTTACTGATATTGCTCAATACATGAAATATCGTCGCAAAATAATGAAGAAGAAAGGACTTACTGGAGATAAAGATCATGGCTTCTTGTTCATATCAACCAAAACAGGTGAGCCTTTTAAAGCTGATTCATGGACGACTTATCTAAACAGGTGGAAAAAGGAATTAGGTATCGAAGGTGAATTCCACCCGCACCTTTATCGTCATGCATTTATTACTAACAAGCTTATTGAAATTATTCAGCAACATGAAGATGTTACTAACGCTGATGATTTTAGAAAACACCTACTTAATGCCGAAACTTTCAAATTACAATTAAGAGAATGGACAGGGCATACACAATTGCATTCCCTTGATACATATATTCACTTGGCTTTCGCTAAAATACGAGGCTACGCTAAAGCTTATAGTGCCGTTGCACTATCTGCATCGGTAGGAATTGTGGAAGATCAGTTAAGTCGCATTGAAAAGCAAATTCAGGATAAAGAACTGAACTTTACAGAAGCTCTAGCATCACTAAAAAGCACAATGACGGCTTTTGGATTAGATATTAAACAAGCTAAAATTTGATGTAAACAGACTGTCGTACGTTTGATGCATTGATAAACCAAAAGATGTTCGGGAATGTTTTTTTAGAAGCTATAGACTTAGTAAATTTAGGTAACACACGTTAATTTACTTTTATAAATTGAAGGCCATCTAGCTGTCGAAATATGAATAAGTAATGTACAATTTAGGAGATAGCTCCCTTGAATAACACCGTAACTTAATCCAATGACATATTCCAAAACAAATCCAAGTCAACTGAAGTATTTATCTTCATATCCACTAGAGATACAAAATCAAATCAGAACCATGGTTAAACAGGATACGTTAGGAAGTTTTCTACTTAAAAAGCACCCTAAAACACACGATATCAATAATGATAAAATGCTTCGTGAATATGTTATGAATTTAAAAAATAAACATTTACGAAAGTCTCCTCCTTTGAGTAAAGTTATTTATGATAAAAAAATTCATGTTGTAAACAATGCGCTAGGTCTACATACTTTTGTATCGAGAGTTCAGGGAAATAAATTAAAAAGTAAAAATGAAATACGGATTAGCGAGATATTCAAAGCTTCTTCTGAATCATTTCTAGAGATGATCGTCGTTCATGAATTAGCCCATATCCGAATAAAACCACACGATAAGGCGTTCTATCAATTGTGCGAACATATGTTACCTGGCTACCATCAATTAGAATTTGAAATGCGTGTATATCTAACTCAACTAGAACTAAAAGGTGATATATACTAGGCAAAACTCCTTGTTGGGCATTTAGTCAGTCAGTTTCATAGTAACTTTTTACTATCCAAGATGAGTATGTTTGAGCGAGAACTCAATAACGGCTTTTCGATAGCTATAGTTGAATTACTCTCAACTTTATCTGGCACTTTTCATATACGGGTTTAACTAAGTTTGACAGCCGTCTGAGTGTCAAAAGTAGCCGTTCACTCTTGCTTGTTTCTGCCCCATAACAAGTTATAAGCTGGAAGAATGGCTGCGCCACTAGCTGGAAGGAAAAGAAAAGTACGAACAGCGAATTACGAGAAATTCAGATTCGATTTAATTGAAAAGCTATAATTTATCTGCTCAAAATGAGTTTTCATATAATTAGAAAATGAAAACAATGACATTCATCCCATTGGCTCGTAATACAAGAAAATCTAAGTAACTGATGACTCCATTATTCCCCATTGATGCTGGGTGCCTCTTTTGATGAAAATGAATATAAGCGGAAATCCAACCCAAATATGTTTCGATAGATGATTTGGTGTAATGTTTACGGTACATATATTCGACAATGCTGTTTAAAAATGGCGTTCTTGTCTTTTTAAACAACGAAATAGACAGTAAGTTATTTAATATCTCTATTAAAAAGGAAGGTGGTTTCAAAATAAAATAACGAGCTGGTTTTAAAATGTAAGCACAAAAACACATTGACACGTTCATGTCAATGTGTTAAAATAGACGAAGCTATTTTTTAGCTATGTAGTTACTCCATCCTGTGGAAAGTTTTGAGTAACATTTCTTGTAGTTCTATTGTACTACACAATGAGTATACTCAATTGAATGCATAATGCAACAGGTTGTACGCATTTATTTTAATTGAGTATGCTCATTGTGTAGATAAGGTTTAAGTGAAAATATTAAAAAGCAATTTGAAACAAAAAACATCAAAGATATTTTGATAATAATCTCACGGATTTTAAATTTAATTGAGAGAATAGTAAGCTTAACTAATCAATTAGTAAGCTTAACTGAGTCTGAAATTGTACCTTGTCATTACATTGGGTTCAAATTATTACTTTATGGTTTAAGAGTTTATTTGCTTATATAGGAATAGCTTTAATTTAATCGAAAAATAAACCCAATGGTGCTGATTTTAATATTGAGATTCATCTGCAGTAATTAAATTCAGTACCATTTTTAAGGTTACCGGTTCGCTCCTGGTTTAGTTTTTAGTACCATTTAGAAATTAGACTTGATGGAAGGGCATTAAAATGGATTTCTAAATAATATCTTAGTTTGTCCGTACGTTAAGCTAATTGAATGATTCGCTAATTCGGTAATCTCAAAGCCAATCAATTTTAAATAATCATCATCTAATGTAACACTGCTTACAGATTCTTCTTCCTCTTCACTTTGAACTATCCTGTCACAGGAAAAATAATAATCGTATTGAATTCCTTTTGTACTGTATGAGACAAAACGGCCTGTATAAACAAAATCGTCACAAAAATCAGTTAGCGGTGTATCAGCTTGAGTAAAAGCCAGTTGAGGTAAAAATTTTATAGCGTCAGGGTTTGAATGCGATTTACCAGAAGTAGATTTTGCACTTGATGGATGATTATTAGTTGCGAGTGGAGACTTTACCTTCGCCGCAGGATCATCATCTAAAAAGTTACCAGATAAAATATACCAAACTAAAAATACCATTAAGCCAAGCGCAGGAAATATAGCGACAACTTTCCATGGAATAATTAGCTTTGCAGTGTGAACATCAGCTGATGTAATACAAAAATAACAAGGCCACCCACTTTAATTTGACAGTTTTTTGATGTGAACTAAATTTAATTGTACCCATATTGATACAATGAGTGTTTTGTGATGCCTAGACCAAGAGAGTTTCAAATTAGCTTACCGGATACGCCTTATTATCATTGTATTTCAAGGTGTGTTCGTAGGGCATTTTTATGCGGTGAAGACAAAAATTCAGTTTTTCGTTCAAAGTTATTGCTTGTCAGATGAAGTCTAAACATATTCACCGAAATAATAAGAGCAGACATGAGCTACTGCATTTGATTTTATTCGTTTTTATGTTCGATTATCCACTTTAACAGTGAATTTTAGGTATATCACTCCAGCGTGTTGTGTACCTTGGGCTTAAAAAGTCGCGCTTCATTTCCCATGACTTGGTTTGTTGTTCACTTGCTAATCTGATTGTGCCTTTACCAAAGACTTTGTTGATTGAATCTAGGCTGTTCATTAATTTGGTGTTGTCTACTGTTGGGGTAAATAAGTCTGCCTGCATGAACTGCTCAGACACCAGTTCAATCGCTCCAATTCCTGCTTTATAAAAACGTACACCTTTTGAAAACAGTTGAGGTAACACTTCATTTGCAGCATTGGCTAATACTCTAGAATCACTTGTTGGAACAGAGAAGTCATATAAGAAACTTCGTTTATAGAAGTTATCTTCATGAGGTGAGCTG
>JAWUWS010000032.1:0-9130 GCA_034111705.1 Psychrosphaera sp. | reverse complement strand
AACCTTCTGTTTTGTTATACAAAGTAAAGTTAAGAAAGGGAAGCTAATGGTGAAAGTCATCAGTGAAACAAACCAAATAGGGTTACTACTAGGCCAAGATTGAGATTCCGAGCTTTGGTATAAAAGTGTTAATAAAATACCTTGAAACAGAGATATGATAATAATGAGTGGTTTAGGTAATTGATTGTCCATAATGACTTTTTACTTACTTATCTAATAGTTAGCCTGATAGTTAGTCTAATATGGGAAAGTATCATTTAGGTGTTTTAGCTACAAGTTTTTCAATGTTGGATTGCCTGCTCTCTAAATGCAGTTGGTGTCATTCCGGTCCAACGTTTAAATGCTCTTCTGAAGTTGGTGACATCGTTAAATTGCAAGCTGCTGGCTATATGCTCGTTATTTTTCTGATTCTCGGTCATTTCAAAAATGGCGTGTTGGCAACGTATTTTATCTAACAGCATTTGATAACTGGTTTTATGCTGAGCAAGTTTACGTTTTAAGGTGGCAGGGCTCATACAAAAAAACTGAGCGCATTGCTCTAAACTTACGTCATTTTGGGTAAGACGTTTAGTAATGAATTGACTCACAGCTTGTACAAAACCAATTTGATATTGCTGCTTTCTAACCTCTCGTGCATTAGCTAAAGACATGTTTTTAAGAGAGTGGCTACAGTCTTGAATTTTATAATAAAGGTGTGAGTTGTTGATGGTTAGCATGGTTAATTGCTTTTCAAAACTCACCTTACTGCCTAAATGAACATGATATTGCTCAGTGTAATCTACCGATTTATATGGCAGTTTTATACTAACAGGCACCATTTCTCCCAGTCGATATTTAATAGCCCCCATTATGCCTGCCAATACAAACTCGTAGAAAAACCGTTGTTGAGGATTTGATAGTTCACCAATAGCACTGTTAAACAATAAGTGGGTTTTATCTTGGGTGTGTATTACCTCCATGTATATAAACGGACAAATTTGGAATTGAAATAACTGACATAATCTCAACATTTGAGCGATAGTTTTGCTGTTCAAAAAAGCCTGCGCCAAAGAGTCTAACTGACTTGGGAAATACTTACGGCCTAATATAAAGCTCAAATCATCTCGATTTGTCAGCCGTGTTACGTTGTCGATAATAGTTAATAACTCAGCAGTAGAAATTAATAAGTTAGGCTTGTGAAGGTCTTGGTAAAAGCAGCGAGTACCTTTTAATACTTTGTCAGGATGTACGCCACTTTGTTTGGCTAAATCAATAAGAACAACCACAAACTGCCGACATAAAATAATATTGTCGTGGCGTTCAAAGGTTTTCATTATGCGACGTCTTTGCTGTTTATAACTTGGTTTGCTGTAGCTTGATTGTTTAAAGTGTGTTTGGTTACTAACATTCTGTCATTTAGTTTATCTAACACATTAAGGTATTCATCATCCCCTGTACATTCCATTACACAGCTTGCCACATGTTGATACTGAGCCGCGCTAGAATTACCAATCTTAAATGCTAAATTAGCAATAGCTTGCTCTATATGAGTGGCCACGGTTTGTGCTGTTTGTATTGAAGTATTTGGCATCAAAATAATAAAACGGTCACTGGCGTAACGGCAGGCTAAATCTTCATCCCTTAAATTCATTAAGATCAGTTGGGCGGTTTCTCTTAACAAGGTATCACCTTGTTGGTCGCCATGCTTACGGTTAAAGCTGTCAAAGTGGCGAATATCTATCAACATCATAGTGAATGGTTGTTGATGTGTATTGGCGTTGACAATTTCCCTTTGCAATTGATCTTTCATGTATTTGGCACTGTAAAGCCCAGTAACAAAGTCGGTTAAGCTGTGGTCACGGTAATATCGTTCTGTATTTCGTAATTGTGCGTTTATGCTCATTTGCTCTTGATGCCACCAATATAAAGCTACGGACATGATCACCATGCCTACAGGTGCAGGTAAGGACTCAAATGTGGTTAACCAAGTATTATCAGAAGGGTAAACATAAAACTCATCAATAAAGTCTAACAACATAGAAACGTGAGTTAGGGTTAACCCAACAAATAATAAGTTAGTCACTTTGCCAGACGGGCGGCTGATCAATATAAAGAATATCCACACTAAGGTCATAAGTGTAATACCGCCTTCTCCTGCGGCATCGAAAAAGTCAAATTCAGCGACTGGTTTTAATTCCCCAATCTGTGACGTCACAGTCACTACCGTGGTGATAACCATAAGAAGAATAATGAACAAATGTCGGTGAAATTTTAAAAAAAATAAATTCATAATGATAAGTATTAGCCGTTAAGTGAGCTACAAGTGTGGCTATATTAGTAGAACCAAGCTTATTGAATAGGGTCATATTAGCTCAGTCGAGTTACCGTTTTATGAAATTAAACTAATGACTGAAATCACAAAACATAGATAAATAAAGAGTTTTGTAAGGTTTAAAGGCCTATTTTGTAGAGTCATTAAAGCTCATTCCTTGCTTATTTATCGTAATAATTGTCCATAAATGACGTTCTAAACATTGCTCTTCATGTACTGAAATATTTCTGTCACTTTTATTGTTTAGCTTACGCACGCATAAGAGCCACTCATAATTAATATCCATAATAACGAGAGTAAAAATGAAAAATAAAAACGGAATATTTAAACTGTCACTTTTAAATACCGCTTTGATCAGCGCAATAGCATTATCTTCTACTGCTGCATTAGCAAACACTGATGTGTCGGGTCGTATTACAGATGCGAATAACAGTGTTTACTTTGGTGGTGCTAAAGTAAGTATTGAAGAGCTTAACCTATCAACCATAAGTAAACGCGATGGTTCATTTTCATTTAGTGATTTACCAGTTGGTGAATACACGTTAGTTATCCGTTATGTGGGTGTGCCGGATGTTCGTAAAACGTTACTTGTTACAGATGAACAACAATTAAGTCAAAACTACGTGATAGGCGCGGATAAAAAAGGTGTTGAGAATTTAATTGTTTATGGTCAACGTGCAGGTCAAGCAGGGGCGTTAAATCGTCAAAAAAACGCAAACCGTTTAATGTCAGTGGTAAGTGCAGATTCAATTGGTCAGCTACCTGACCAAAATGCAGCAGAAGCATTACAACGATTACCTGGTTTATCAATACAACGTGACCAAGGTGAAGGTCGTTTTGTGACAATCCGTGGCATAGATCCAAACTTAAACAATGTGACTATTAATGGATTAAATGTACCGTCACCAGAAGCTGGTGTACGTAGTGTGGCAATGGATGTTATCCCAAGCGAATTAATATCAAGCCTTGAAGTAAGCAAAACAGTTACACCAGATATGGATGCAAATGCCGTTGGTGGTTCAATTGAAGTGAAAAGCTTAAGTGCTTTTGACCGTGAAGGTAAGTCTTACAGCGTTACAGCTCAAACGTCATATAACGAACTAGTTGGCGAAATAAGCCCCAAATTATCAGGCAGTTACTCAGATGTATTTACTTTCGATAATGGTTATGAGTTAGGTGTAGCGGGGGCAGCATCTTGGTTAAAGCGTGAGTTCGGTTCAGAGAACATGGAAACGGACGGCGGTTGGCTTGATATTGAAGTTGAAGATGCAGCAACTGGCGATGACGTTGAAGTGTTTGGTGCTGAAGAAATAGAACAAAGATATTACCGTATAGAGCGTGAACGCATTGGTTTAGCACTTAACCTTGATTTATACACGTCTGTGACAGACAGCTATTATGTCCGTAGTTTTTTTAGTAAATTTTCTGACGATGAATACCGTTTAAGAAACGAATACAAATTTGACGCAGGTGCAATCGACTTAACGTCATACTCAGATACTTCTGCACAATTTGAAAATGCAGAAATGGATAGAGACACCAAAGACAGATATGAAACTCAAGAGATCACGTCAGTTGTTGCTGGTGGTGAAAATAAAGTAGATTCTTGGTTGTTTGAATACCAATTAGGTTATTCAAAATCAACAGAAGAAGAGCCTGACCGTTTAGACTTATCGTTTGCTGGTGAAGATCTTGATTTAGGTTATTTATCTACCAATGAATCTCCAGTGTTAACACAGTCAGAAAGTGCGCATGATTTGTCTAATTTTGAACTTGACGAAATAGTAGCTGAAAATAATTTAGCTGAAGATGAAGAAGTTAGCTTCCGTTTAGATATCACAAAAAGCCTTATTTGGAACAACAAGGCTTTAGACGTTAAATTTGGTGGTAAATACAGCACACGTGAAAAAATAAACAGTGTGTCTTCAAGTATTTATGACGGCGGTTTTGATGATGTAACTGCAAATGACTTTAACAGTGGCAGTGTAGAATATAGCTTAGGTTCTTTTGGTGATGGTTTATCTCGTACTGGTATTCAACAATTTGTTAGCGCAAACAAAAGTGCTTTTGAATTAAACGAATTAGAGTCAGAAATTGAAACTAAAGGTGGCACTTATACTAGTAATGAAGATGTATTTGCTGCTTACGCTATGGTGAATTTAGAGATAGACAAGTGGCAAATTATTACTGGTTTGCGTTATGAAGGTAGTACTTTTGAAACTCAAGGTAACAAAGTTGAGTTATTGGTTGATGAAGTGAATGACGAAGAAAACGTGACAATTGAAGCTTGGAAAGTAGAGAATGATTACAATTATCTTTTACCTAGTTTAAATGTGAAGTACGCAGCAAGTGATAAATTGATTGCTCGTTTTGCTTACACACAAACCATTGCTCGTCCTACATTTGAAGACTCAGCAGCATTCCAGTTAATTGAAACTGAAACGACAGAAGATGACGGTGAGATTGAAACAGAACGTAACGCTGAAGTTGGTAATCCAGATTTAAATCCGTATGAGTCACAAAATTTAGACTTCTCTGTGCATTATTACCCAGGCTACATTGGTGTTATTTCCGCAGGTATTTTCTATAAAGACATTGAAAACTTCATTGTTTACAGTGAAGTTCAAGATAATGGTTTATGGGACGGCTTTGATGAAGTAATTCAACCAATCAATGGTGGTTCAGCTGAGTTGACAGGTATTGAGCTTGCATGGAACAAAACCTTTGATTCAGGGTTATTACTTGGTGCTAACGGTACATTTGTTGACGCAAGTAGTGGTTTACCAAACCAATCAGACACTATCGCTAACCTGATGATTGGTTTTGAAAATAATAGCTTTAGTACTCGATTAAGTGCAGGTTATAAAAGTAATGTTTACCAGTTTGATGACAACGATGTTGGCGTGTTTGAAGACGACCACGCACAATTAGATTTCAGCAGTAAATATCACATATCAGACTCGGTACAAGTTTACTTTAATGCATCTAACTTAACCGATGAACCTATGTATTTGTACCACGGCTCTAAACAATATAACTATCAATATGAGCAATATGGTCGTACATTTGAGTTTGGTATTACTATTAACTCTCTTTAATTGCTCTCTTGAATTAATTGTAAGATTAATATGATAATCGCCTGCAAACTCGTTTGGTAGGCGATTGTTTTTTTATATGATAATGGATAACAGTTATGAATAAAATAATGCTTGGTAGCCTTCTATTTGCATCAGTCCTAGCAGGATGCAACGGTAAAACACAAAGCAACGTCAATACCCAAAATAATGGAAAAAACAATGTGAAAAACATTGAGTTTTTAGCCTTTGGTGACGGAGGTTATCATCCGGATTACCCAAAGAAAAAACACATTGAAAATCCAAGAAATAAAGAAGAGTTTATTAAAAAAGAAAAAGAAGATTGGTTAGAAGATCATCGTCCAATTGAAGAGTTTGATCATGCACCAATTTATATTTACCCAAATACTGAAATAGCAACTGAGCAAACTGGTGCGTCAGCGGTTGGCGCTGCAATGGCCGAAGTATGCCGAGCGCGGGAATGTGAATTTGCAATTCAACTAGGTGACAATGTTTACCCAGATGGTGCAGACGCTAAAGATGGTAAAGATGATCAAAAACGCATGGACGATCTTATTTTAAAACCAATATTACCCTTGTTGGCAGAAAATAAAGACTTAATGGTTTATTCAGCATTAGGAAATCACGACTGGAAAACATCTCGTAAAGGCGTTGCGTTACAAACCAAATGGATGGCTGAACAACCTAACTTTGTTCTAGATGAAAAAGGCTATTACCAATACAAGATTGGTGATGCTGGTAACGATGTTGAGTTTTTTGTATTAGATACAAATATGTTACTTTCGGCTAAACCAATTTATGAAATTCCATTAAATGCAGATGGCAGTGAAATGTCACTAGCAGAAGCAAAAAGTAAAGGAATTGGTGAATTAGAAACTCCAGAGCCACATGAAAGCCCAGTACATGGTGAAGACCTTGTACAACTTGAATGGCTAGAAAAAGGCTTAGCTAACTCCACCGCAAAATGGAAAATAGTTTATGGTCACCATATTTTATGGTCAATTGGCGGCAGTAAATATAGCGAAGGCCACGTATTACGTGAACGTATAATGCCAATGTTATGTGAATATGCAGACGCTTATATTGCCGGTCATGAACATGATTTAGAACTATTAACAGATGATTGTTCTGGACATTTAAAAGACAATACACGTCCACCATTACCACTTATTATCAGTGGAGCAGCGTCAAAAATGCGTGGAAAACACACTCCGTTTGCACAGCAGCAAGAAAAACGTTACCCAGAATATGACCTAGTATGGTCTAAAAGCTTTGTATGGGGCTTTGCTCACATCAAATTAGACAACACATTAGATAAACTTGAGGTTGAGTTTTTTACAACACCAAGAGACTTGTCTAACAAAGTAACCCCAGAAGCTAAGTTCAGTTTTAATCGTAGAAACTAATAGTTAGTCTGACTTATTGTTAAGCAAGTATTGAATCAAAGCCAGTTATGGGAGTAACTGGCTTTTTTATAGTTTTAACTTAGCATTTAAAATTTAGCCCTTTAATGGATGTTCTTTACTTAAAGGGTGAATTTCTCACTCAGAAGCTGCATGATATCAATTACGTATTTGCGTCAACGCCAATATAAGCATTAAGTTTCAAGGAAACCTTTATGAATATTCAGAAAATAATGACATCTCCGGTTTTAACGATAAGCCTTGATGATGATTTAGCTAGGGTGAATCAGGTTTTTACTAATGCTAAATTTCATCACCTATTAGTTATTGAAAAAGGAACATTATTTGGTGTTGTGTCCGATAGGGACTTATTAAAAGCTATGAGCCCTAAAATAGGCACTGCTTCGGAAAAGTTAGCAGACACGGCGACCTTAAATAAAAAAGTGCATCAAATAATGACCAGAAAACCTATATGCTTACATGAAGATAAAAGCGTACATGATGCGGTAAATTTATTTCTAGAAAATAATATATCCTGTATACCTGTGGTAGATGGTAACTATTTTCCGGTTGGTATTGTGAGTTGGAGAGATATTCTTAAAGTTATCAAAAAAACGAGCTGATAATAAAAATACTAAATACAGTGTTGTGAGCACATTTTCAATTCGAAATGCATCTTTATATTGTAGCCCTAATAGAAAACTATGCAGTTTATAGTTTCTGGCGATTTAAGCCCCACTGTTTGTTAACTGAAGCTGGTGTTCACTTGTTGAGCATTGATGGTGACTTTTTAAAGCTAAATGAGTGAAAAAACTCACTCATTTGCGTCTAAAATATCTAATTAGTTTGTTTAGTTTCACGCTTCAATGTTAACGAACCGTCAAGGTGTATGTCACGTTGAGGGTAAGATATTACGATGCCGTGCTGATTAAATAATTCGTCAATGGCAAAACGTATATTACTTCTTACCACTCTTAACCCACCTTCAACATTGGACTTTATCCATAGATTTACTTCAAAAACTAATGAGCTGTCGCCAAAATCATCGAAGATAACACTGGGAGCAGGATCTTGAAGCACTTCTTTTTGTGCATTGACAGCCTGCAATAATAACTCAGCCACTTTTTTGGTTGGAGAGCCATATGCAACGCCAACTTTTACTGAGGTTCTCATTAACTTATCAATTAATGTCCAGTTGATAACCGTGTTTTCTAGAAGCTTACTATTGGGTATTAACATGTGGACGCCGTCTACACGGCGGAATCGTGTTGAGCGAGTATTGATCTCTTCTACTACGCCTTTGGCATTTTCTACTTCTAAAAAGTCACCAATACGAATTGGGCGCTCCCACATTAATATCCAGCCACTAATAAAATTATTGATAATATTTTGCGCACCAAAGCCAAAACCAATTGCGATTGCACCAGATAAGAAGGCAAAGGCTGCGATAGGAATGTTAATTAAGTCTAAGGTGGTGATTAATATGATCACTATGGCTAATACGTATATTAATCTTTGAGTAAGGTGAATTAGGTTTGGATCTTTACTTTTACTTGTGAGTTTTGTAGTAACAAATCTAACGAGCGCTTTTGTAAACCATAGTCCTAAAAGTAGCACTATTGGGATCAGTAAAATGTTGCCTAATGAAACAGGCTGTCCTGATATGGTAATAAGGGTTTCAGTTAATATATGTTTAATACTTTCTAAGTTCATTTTGTTAACTCTATTATTGACTGTCCCTATTGCAAAAAAGCCTCTGTACTAACGTTATTACAGAGGCATATTTACATGAGACTTTATTTTACTCTGATATACAAAACACTTCGCTTGGGTCTACTAAAAATCGAGTACCAATTGCTTCACGACCAAACAACATTAAATAACTCATGTCTGAACGGTCGGTTAATGTAATTTCTACTTTCCAAGTATCGTCACCAAGAGTCAGCGGTGTTTTTATAACATAACGTGTTTCTGCACTGCCATTTGACGATTTTATATTTCTAATATCATTTAACGCAGCTGTACACGATACGATTTTATTAACGTTGTGAATATCAGGGTGAAGGTCGAACTTAACGTGCGGCTTCCCTTTGATTTTTATTTTTTCAATGTTGTCTACATGCAATGACGACGTTTTAGCGCCAGTATCTACCTTCACTTGCATACTTGTTATGCCAAGTTCTGGTAATGATACTGACTCTAGTCGACCAATGATTTTTTTAACGCTTACGTTGCTAGATTCGGCCGTCATTGTTCTATCCTCTTAATAAACCTTCATCTTCAGGCAATAACAACTCATTCGCTGTTTCAATTTGCTCTGC
>JAWUWS010000031.1:0-32491 GCA_034111705.1 Psychrosphaera sp. | reverse complement strand
TTTGCTTACAGCTTACAGCTTACAGCTTACAGCTTACAGCTTACAGCTTACAGCTTACAGCTTACAGCTTACAGCTTACAGCTTACAGCTTACAGCTTACAGCTTACAGCTTACAGCTTACAATTTACAACGCTTAAGCCGTCCGATTAACCGATATATTTGCCAAACCAATTAATGCTTCTTTATAAGGCGACTCTGGAATGCAACTTAATAGTTGAATTGCTTTATCCGCTTCATCTTCCGCTTTTTGTCTGGTGTACTCTAATGAACCTGTCTGTTGCATAGTTGCTAGAATATCATTTAGATGTTCCATGCCATTACCATGTTCGATTGCATCACGTATTTGTAGCTGTTTCGTACCTGAGCTATTCCACATTGCATATAACAAAGGTAATGTTGGTTTGCCTTCCGCTAAATCATCTCCAACATTTTTACCCATATCTTCAGCTTCTGAGGCGTAATCCATAACATCATCAATTAATTGAAATGCAGTGCCTAAATGCATGCCATATAAACGCATCGCATCTTCTATTTCAGGAGATGTTTCGGCTATGATAGCCGCAAGCTGTGTAGTGGCTTCAAACAAACGAGCTGTTTTTCCGTAGATAACATCAAAATAACTTTGTTCCGTGGTGTCAGGGTCGTTGCAGTTCATTAACTGCAATACTTCTCCTTCAGATATTACATTTGTCGCATCAGCTAAAATGTTCATAATGCGCATTGAATCCAAAGTTACCATCATTTGAAAAGAACGGGTGTATAAAAAATCGCCTACTAGAACACTTGCTTGATTACCAAATACCGCGTTAGCTGTTTGTTTGCCACGGCGTAAGGTCGATTCATCCACAACATCATCGTGCAATAATGTGGCGGTATGAATAAATTCAATAATGGCGGCTAAGGTGTGTTGTTTATCACCTTGGTAGTCTAAAGCTTTGGCTGCTAAAACTGTTAGCATAGGGCGAATGCGTTTACCGCCACTATTAACTATATACATACCGAGTTGATTAATTAATGCAACATCAGAGGTTAACTGTTGGCCAATACATTGATTCACCAACTGCATGTCTTGCTCTGCTAATTCAGAAATTTGTTTGATGTTCATTTACGTTCGACTAATTTGATACTGAAACCTAAAATAATGCGCCATCTTACCTTAATATAATGATGTTCTAAATAACTTAACCTGATTTCTTGAGATTAACTCAGGTTAATTCATGACGAATGCGTATTTGTCGTGAAATATTTGCCTTGTTTAGGCAAAAAATAGGTAAATGTTAAGGGTAATCCACATTATTGATCTTTTATTTAAAATATAAGTCAATTTAAGCTTGCGTCTATATCCCAACTCCATTAGAATTCGCGCCCTGTTTTACAGAAATTAATTTGTGCGAGAAACGCACAGGAGACGGAGTAATATGTACGCGGTATTCCAAAGTGGTGGTAAACAACACCGTGTTGCTGAAGGCCAAACTATTCGTCTTGAGAAACTTGATGTAGAAACTGGTTCTATCATTGAGTTTGATCAGGTGTTATTAGTAGCTAATGGCGACGACGTTAAAGTTGGCGTTCCATTAGTCGCTGGCGGAAAAGTTTCAGCTGAAGTAGTATCTCACGGTCGTGGTGAGAAAATTAAAATTGTTAAATTTAAGCGTCGTAAACATTCACGTAAACAAGCTGGCCATCGTCAGTGGTTTACAGAAGTGAAAGTTACTTGCATTAGCGCTTAATTAATAGAGGAACTATAAAATGGAACATAAAAAGGCTGGTGGTAGTACTCGTAACGGTCGTGATTCAGAAAGCAAACGTTTAGGTGTTAAACGTTTTGGTGGCGAATCAGTTTTATCTGGTAGCATCATCGTTCGTCAACGTGGAACTAAGTTCCATGCTGGTTCAAACGTTGGAATGGGCCGCGATCATACATTGTTTGCTACTGCAGAAGGTAAAGTTAAGTTTGACGTTAAAGGTCCTCTTAACCGTAAATACGTAAGTATTGTTGCTGAATAATCTCAGTTAACCTTTGCAAAATTTGAAACCCCGCTGTTGCGGGGTTTTTTGTTTTTACACCTAATATTGAATACTAATGTTCTGTCTAATTAACAGATGTTTGGATTCAATCATATAGTTGTAATTATTCAAGTTGTCATTCGTACTAATATGAGATGAGGCGAGTGTTAAGTTGAATAGTTACAATTCTTCTTAAGATAGAGTTATTCGTGATATGAAATTTGTAGATGAAGTAGAAATTAAAGTAGAAGCCGGTGATGGTGGCAATGGAGCCATATCATTTCGCCGCGAAAAATATGTTCCTATGGGCGGCCCTGATGGTGGTGATGGCGGTGATGGTGGTGATGTATTTTTAGAAGCTGATGAAGGCTTAAATACTTTAGTTGATTACCGCTTCGAACGTTTTCATAAAGCACAGCGTGGCCAAAATGGCATGGGCCGTAAATGTACTGGTCAACGCGGAGAAGATTGTATTTTACCAGTCCCAATTGGTACCCGCGCTCGTGATTTAGATACTAATGAAGTTATTGGTGACCTAACCAAACACGGTCAACGTTTATTAGTGGCAAAAGGTGGGTTTCATGGCTTAGGTAATACTCGTTTTAAAAGTAGTGTTAATCGAGCGCCTAGACAAAAAACCAATGGCTCTGAAGCGGAAGTTCGAGACTTACAGCTTGAATTGTTGTTATTAGCTGATATTGGAATGCTAGGTTTACCAAATGCAGGTAAATCTACTTTTATCAGAAACGTATCAGCGGCAAAACCAAAAGTTGCCGATTATCCGTTTACTACTTTAGTACCAAATTTAGGTGTTGTTAGAGCTGGTAATTCATTTGTTATCGCTGATATTCCAGGGTTGATTGAAGGCGCATCTGAAGGTGCTGGTTTAGGTATACGTTTCTTACGTCACTTAGAGCGTTGTCGTGTATTACTTCATTTAGTTGATATTCTACCTATGGATCAGTCAAATCCAGTGGAGAATGCACGAGTTATCGTTAATGAACTTAAAAAGTACAGTGAAAAATTAGCGGACAAACCTCGTTGGTTAGTATTTAATAAAATTGACTTAATGTCTGATGAAGAAGCTGACGAACTATGTAAGAAAATCGCAGCAGAATTAGAATGGGAAGGCCCTATTTACCAAATATCAGCGGTAAATGGGATCAACACCAAAGAGTTATGTAATGATATCTCTGATGCATTAGAGCTAATGCCAAGAGAGATAGTTACAGATGCAGAAGATAAACTCATGTTCCAATGGGATACTCCAGCTCCTGAAGGCTTTGATGATGAGCAAGACGACGTTTGGGATGATGAAGATGATCATCCAAATGTTGTTTACACTAAAGAATAGCTTTTAAAAAGAATAAGCATATGACAAAAATTTCTTTAATTGCAGCGATGGCCAAAGATAGAGTTATTGGAAAAGATAATGATATGCCTTGGTATTTACCAGCAGATTTACAGCACTTTAAAAAAGTGACGCTGGGTAAGCCAGTGGTAATGGGACGCAGAACGTTTGAGTCAATAGGGCGTCCTTTACCTGGTCGTAAAAATATTGTTATTACTCGTAATGAACAGTGGTCTCATGATGGTGTCGACGTGGTATCGTCACCGGCAATGGCTATGTCTTTAGTTGCTGATGTTGAAGAGGTTATGATCATAGGTGGTGGTAAAATATATGAACAATTTTTACCCAAAGCCGATAGTTTATATTTAACCTTTATTGATTTGAATGTCGATGGTGATACTCGTTTTCCGGACTGGACTAAAGTTGGTAACTGGCAGCAAGTTGAACAAGAAAGTCATAAACCTGATGAAAAAAACACATTTGCTTATGAGTTTATTAAACTAGATAAAAAATAGTTAACTGAACTTTATCTTTAACGTTTAATAAATTTTTTTTTTATGTTATTTTTATTTTTGAAGTAACTAAGGGGTAGTATTCAATGAAGGTTTTTGCAAGTATTTTAACAAGTATTTTGGTGATGATAGTTTTAACTTTTTCACCAGTGGTTAAGTCTGCGGATGTTGGCGCTTTATTAGCCGGAATTTGTGACAATGTTGCATCGGATAATAAAGGACGATTCCGTAAAAAATTAAAAGAAGCCGGTGTTAAACTTCGCAATATATACGATGGTATTTCTTGTGGTGGTGACAACTTGGTCCGTTATTCAATAAAAAGCGGTGCAGTGAAAACTGGTGAGTTTATTGTTAAACGTTTACCAGCGTCACACTTTGCTGGTTCTGGTGATGCAGAATGGGCCGCAGGTAATGGCTTTGCTGATTCACCAGTTGTTAAAGCAATTGCTGAACGTTAATAAATCGTCTAAAAAAAACCGCTTAAATGCGGTTTTTTTATGCCTGTCTGTTAATAACCAAGCTAATACCAAAAACTATTAAATGAATGATTGTTATTCAGGAATAAAATTAAAATCTTTTATTTCATCTATTGTTAGAGGTTGGCTAATGTAGAAACCTTGAGCAAAATCAGCACCTGATTTTCGTAAAGCATCAAATGTCACTTTGTCCTCAACAAACTCAGCAACACAAGCCTTCCCTAAAGTGTTGGCCACATTAATGATGGCGGATACTAAGGAGTTGTCAACTGAGTTAGTCGTCATGTCTTTTACAAAGCTACCGTCAATTTTAACTGAGTCTGCTGGTAATTCTTTTAGATAAGCAAATGTACTAAAACCTGTGCCAAAGTCATCAATTGAAAACTGACAGCCTAGCTCTTTAAGTTGTTGGATCATTCGTCTTGTACCACTTACATTCGTTAAACTAGCAGACTCAGTTAATTCAAAAATGATTTTGGAACCAGATACATTGTTTATAGATAGTGTTTTTTGGATTAGTGGTAATAAGGCTTCGTCAGAAAATGCTTGAGCCGATAAGTTTATTGCAATCTTATGTAATTCAGGGTGCTGGCTCACCAATTTAATAGCTTGGTGTACAACTTGGTGATCTAACAAATTTATATCTTCACTACGCTCAAGGGCTGATATAAATTCATTTGGATATATTAATCTCCCATTAAAATTTAAGCGAACCAAGGCTTCATAATATGCCACGTTATCATTTTTAAGATCCCAAATAGGCTGGAAGTGAAGAACAATTCCATCGTTTACTACGGCTTCTTGTAAGCGTTGTGCCCATTGCATATTGTCGTGTTGTTGTTTCGTGTCTATATCTGTTTCAGAGTAACAATGTGTTCTATTACGGCCTTTATTTTTAGCTACATATAAGGCTATGTCGGCTCTTCTTAAATACTCAGCGGCAGTTGCATTACCATCAATTTCTGATGCGCCGATACTCGCACTTATTTTGTAGCTGTTATTACCGAACTGAAAATGGGCATTTGAGATCTGATGGCAAATGCTCTCGCCAATACTCATAGCATGTTCTAAGTTGGTTTCAGCTAATAAAATAACAAACTCATCTCCACCTACACGGCATAAAATATCAGATTGACGAAGGCGTTTAACTAAGAGTTGAGCTATTTCTTTTAATACTAAATCACCCATTTGGTGACCTTCAGTATCATTAATGATCTTAAAGTGATCTAAATCAATATATAACAAGCAGTGGGTTGTTCTACCACGAGATGCTAATAAAGTGAGTCTGTTTAACTCAGTATCAAAGAAGTATCTATTATTTAGCCCTGTTAACGTATCGTGTAAGGCTAAGTGCTGTAGTTTGTCTTCGGCAATTTTTCTATCGTCAATATTATCTATAGTTGCAGCAAGGCCGCGAACCTTTTTGTTTCTAATCAGTTGATGAAACTTAATTTCTACCCAAACACTATTTCCTTGGGCATTTAGCACTCGGACTTCTTCGGTCGAAGAGGCGGTTGTTTGCATTAATAAATTGTCTAATTGGCTAGAAAATTTGGCTGTACCTAATTCATCAATATCGATGAATTCCATAATGTTACGGCCAAGAGATTGTTTAATACTAAACCCGGTTAATGTCTTCCAAGCATTGTTTAAAAAACGAATATGGCCAGTTTCATCTAACTCCATAACGACTGAACTTAATTGGCCCAGTAATTGGGTATGTTCATTAGATAAAGCTTTAAATTTCCTTTCACTTTTTTCTAATTGATTTACTTTCCCCGTAAACTGTTCATTACTGATCATAAAATCATTTCGGCGAGCCGCTCGTTCACAGATATTTAGCACTCTTGCAGCATTAAAAGGAATGTAAATAAAATCACTTGCACCATTTAAAACAAAATGTTCGGCACACGCATAATTGTTTTTAGGAGCAAGAATAACAATAGGTAAACTAGGCACTTCATAGCGAATAGTTTGCATTAACGGCATAGCCGCTTCGTTTGTTAATTCGCTGTCAATAATGACGAAATCAAACTCTTTTTGACGAATTATCGACAATCCATTTTTAGCCGAATAAGCCGTTTCTATATAAAAGCGTTCTTGTAATAAAGATGAAACTGGATCTCTGGTATCTTGATCTGAAACTATGATTAAACCATTTAATCTATCTTGTAGAGGTAATGCCGTGGAAAACGCATCGGCTAGGATTTCATTAACACGAGCAGAGTCAGACTTAGCTAATACAGAATTAATACCAAATGATTTTGCTGTTGCCTCGGCAATACGTTCACTGTGTGTATCAGTTAATAAAACGATGGGGGTTTTTTTATCACATTTGTAAATATCAGAACGAATAAGGCTCGATAAACACCAAGCATCAACATCCCCAATATTAATATCGGAGATAATAAATCGATAAGGATTCTGTCTTAATTTATCAATTGCGTCGCTGCTATTAAACGCAATGTCAACATCAAAAAGTTGAAGTTTATTAATGTAATTTTTCAACTTTGTCCTAGTTTCTGCATCAGCAGAAATTAACAACAAGGGAAGTTGACTATTCATATTGAGTCATACCGCTTAATATTTATCTAAATTTGTTTAAAACGTGCTCTACTTTATAAATAATATGAGCAATAAACAAGGCTCTAAATACTAAACGCTGATACAATCTCGATTTATTTATTTTAAAGTCGTTTCTATGCTGGTTTTAGCGTAGGAAAATTCCCTAATAGAGGTTTGTAGTGCAAGTAGCTGATTTTCATTTTAACTTACCAGATTCATTAATTGCTAAAGCGCCAAAAAAACAACGCAGTAGTAGTAAGTTAATGGCGCTAACAGGGCAAACTGGCCAAATAGAACATTGCCAGTTTGAACAGATTGTTGATTTGGTAAACGAAGGCGATTTATTGATTTTTAATAATACTCGCGTAATACCAGCTCGTTTGTTTGGTCAAAAAGAAAGTGGCGGAAAAGTAGAAATACTAGTAGAGCGTTTAGTTGACGAACATACAGTACTTGCCCATGTTCGTGCTAGTAAGTCACCTAAACCTGGTAATATTTTAATATTAGAAAATGCCGTTAAAGTAGAAATGATAAAGCGTCATGATGACTTGTTTGAATTAAAGTTCTTGTCAGATGAAACCGCATTAAGCGCATTAGAGCAATATGGTCACATGCCTTTACCACCGTATATTGACCGTCCAGATACAGAAGATGACAGAGAACGTTATCAAACCGTTTACAATGAGAAGCCAGGCGCGGTTGCAGCACCAACGGCGGGTTTGCATTTCACCGAAGAACTTATTGAAAAACTAAAACTAAAAGGCGTGAATACTGAGTTTGTTACTTTACATGTTGGCGCTGGGACGTTTCAGTCAATCCGTGTCGATGATGTAAAAGAACATGTGATGCATTCGGAATATGCAGAAGTGCCAGTAAATGTGATTGAAGCTATTCAGCAAACCAAAGCCAATGGCAAACGTGTTATCGCTGTAGGTACAACATCAGTACGTTCAATAGAGTCAGCCGCTTGGAAATGTAATATGCCAAGTAAGCAGTTTGAGCAACTTACTCCTTTTACTGGTGAAACGGATATTTTTATTTATCCAGGTTATGAATTTAAAGTGGTTGATGCCATGGTAACTAACTTTCATTTACCAGAATCAACTCTGATCATGTTAGTGTCAGCCTTTTCGGGTAAAGAGAATATCTTAAAAGGGTATAACCTAGCGATAGAAAATGAATACCGTTTTTTCAGCTACGGTGACGCTATGTTTTTAACCAATCAAAATGCAGACTAGCTAATTTGATCTAGAGGGTTACTCTTTAAACCCTCTGGTATATAATAACTGCCATTTTATTACCTACTCGCTGAATGCTTTTTTGCTTGGTAACTCGAATTAATTAATCCTAGTTATTAAACACACTTTTCAGCCCTTAGCTTTTAGACAGTTTTGAGACTTATAATGAAGTTTGAATTATTAAATACAGACGGTAAAGCTCGCCGAGGCAGAATTACCTTTGACAGAGGTGTTATTGAAACACCTGCATTTATGCCTGTTGGTACGTATGGCACAGTGAAAGGCATGACTCCTGAAGAAGTAAAAGATACTGGTGCTCATATTTGTTTGGGAAATACGTTTCATTTGATGTTACGTCCGGGCACAGAAATTATCCGTAAACATGGTGATTTACATGATTTCATGGCATGGGATAAACCAATCCTTACCGACTCTGGTGGTTTCCAAGTATTTAGTTTAGGTGATTTAAGAAAGATTTCTGAAGCGGGTGTAGAATTCCGTTCACCAATTAACGGTGAAAAAATCATGTTAACGCCAGAGCGTTCAATTGAAGTTCAGCGTGAGTTAGGTTCAGACATCGTAATGATCTTTGACGAATGTACGCCATATCCTGCAACGTTTGAAGAAGCTAAAACTTCTATGGAACTTTCGCTTAGATGGGCGGAGCGTTGTAAAAAAGAACATGGCGATAGCGAATCTGCTTTATTTGGTATTGTCCAAGGTGGCATGTATCCAGAGTTAAGAGAGTCATCTTTAGAAGGTCTTGAAGGCATTGGTTTTGACGGTTATGCAATTGGCGGTTTGTCAGTTGGAGAACCAAAAGAAGACATGATGAATATTCTAGATACCACAGCGTATAAATTACCTGCTGATAAACCTCGTTATTTAATGGGTGTGGGTAAACCAGAAGATTTAGTTGAGTCTGTACGTCGTGGTATTGATATGTTCGATTGTGTAATGCCAACACGTAATGCTCGTAACGGTCATTTATTTGTTACCAATGGTGTTATTAAAATCCGCAATGCACGTCATAAAGACGACCCGTCAACGTTAGATGCGGAATGCGACTGCTACACATGTAAAAATTATTCACGTGCTTACTTACATCATTTAGATAAGTGTAATGAGATTTTAGGCGCAAGATTAAATACGATTCATAACTTACGTTTTTATCAACGTGTTATGGAAGGCTTAAGAGCCGCAATAGATGAAAATAAATTAGAAGAATTTGTTGCTGACTTTTATGCCAAAAGAGAATTGCCTGTACCTAGTTTGTCAGACGAAGGTCTAACTAACTAAATACATTAACGTAATTAATATAAGGGTGAGCAGTTGTTTCTATACCTTTTGCCCTTATATAGAATTCCAATATAAAAATTAAAATAAAATAGTAAGGAAAAATAATGAGCTTATTTATTTCAAATGCCTACGCAGAAGGCGGCGCATCAGCAGCAGCAGGCCCAGACATGTTAATTATGTTATTAATTTTTGGTCTGATCTTCTATTTCATGATTTACCGCCCACAAGCTAAACGTGTTAAAGAACAAAAGAACTTAATTGCTGCACTAGCTAAAGGCGATGAAGTTCTTACCGCAGGCGGTATTCTTGGTAAATTAACAAAAGTGTCTGACGATAAAGATTTCGTTAAACTTGAGTTAGCCGACGGTATAGAAATTTCGATTCAAAAATCGTCAGTAAGCTCTGTACTGCCAAAAGGCACAATTAAATCAATTTAATTGTCATAAAATGCCAGCCAATCGGCTGGCTTTTTTTTGTTTTTTTTATTAGATAAATTCAAAAGGGTTAACACGTGTTAAACAAGTATCCACTTTGGAAATACATAATGGTAGTGATGGTATTGGCCATAGGCGCCTTATACTCAGCTCCAAATTTATATGGTGAAGATCCAGCCATTCAAGTTTCTGGACTTCGTGGTGCGGAAGTTAATGCGTTAGTGTTAGACAGCGTAGTAGCGAAGCTAGATAAAGCTCAAATTGGTTTTAAAAAATCAGAGTTAACAACAGATCGTATTCTTATCAGATTGAATAATTCTGACGACCAGCTTAAAGCTAAAGAAGCGATTGGTGATAGTTTAGGTGACAGTTATGTAGTTGCACTTAACTTAGCACCTGCTACACCAGCTTGGTTAGACGCTATTGGCGCCAGTCCTCTTAAATTAGGCCTAGATTTACGTGGTGGTGTTCATTTCTTGATGGAAGTGGATATGGGTGAAGCATTAAACAAATCTTACACTCAAATGGTTGAAGATTTTAAAGCTGACCTACGTGAAGAAAAAATTCGTTACCGTACGATTAAACGTGATGTGGCTAAAGAAGCTGTTCGTATAGAACTTCGTAAAGAAGAAGATGTTGATACTGCTCGTCGTTTTATAGAGAAACGTTATCAAGGGTATAGTGTTAACGAAGACTCTAGCACTAATGAATTTGATTTATTAGTGAAAATGACACCAGATAAAATTAAAGAAACACGTAATTACGCAGTAGAGCAAAATATTACTATTATTCGTAACCGTGTTAACGAACTTGGTGTTGCTGAGCCTTTGGTTCAACGCCAAGGTCAAGACCGCATTGTTGTACAACTTCCTGGTGTACAAGATACGGCAAGAGCAAAAGAGATTTTAGGCGCAACTGCGACACTAGAATTTAAATTAGTCGACCAAAATGGCGACTTAAATGCGGCATTAAACGGCCGTGTTTCACCTCGTGCAAAACTATATGAAAAATCTAAAGTAGGCCCCGTTTTATTAGAAAAGAAAGTTGCGCTAACCGGTGATCATATTATTGATGCCAGCAGTTCATTTGACGAATACGGTATGCCACAAGTTAATATATCTTTAGATTCTAAAGGTGGCACAAAAATGTCAGCGTTTACTAAAGATAATGTTGGCAATCAAATGGCGGTTGTTTTCATTGAATACAAAAAAACAGACAAGCAAGACGCCAACGGTAAATTTAAGCTTAAGAAGATTGAAGAAGTTATAAGTGTTGCCACTATTCAAGCTCGCTTAGGTCGTAACTTCCGCATTACCGGCTCTGGTTCACAAGCTGAAGCTCATAACCTTGCATTATTATTACGTGCTGGTGCGTTAATCGCGCCAATTCAAATTGTAGAAGAACGCACAGTTGGACCTAGCTTAGGTCAAGAAAATATTGATGCAGGTATGAACGCAGTATTATTAGGTTTTGGTTTAGTACTTATCTTTATGCTGGTTTATTACAAGAAATTTGGCTTAATTGCTAATGTGGCACTTGCTGCCAACTTAGTAATGATCATTGGTGTTATGTCTATGATCCCAGGTGCTACATTAACCTTACCAGGTATCGCAGGTATCGTGTTAACTGTAGGTATGGCGGTTGATGCTAATGTATTAATATTTGAACGTATTAGAGAAGAACTGAAAGACAATCGTAGTCCGCAACAAGCGATACATCATGGTTATGACAGTGCATTCTCAACTATTGCTGATGCTAATATCACTACCTTTATTGCTGCTGTGATCTTATTTGCTATCGGTACCGGTCCAATTAAAGGATTCGCGATTACATTAGCTATTGGTATTGCAACATCAATGTTTACAGCAATTGTTGGTACAAGAGCGATTGTTAATGCCACTTGGGGTGGTAAACGTATTGATAACCTTTCAATTTAAAACGACGGAATAATTACAATGCAATTATTAAATCTACAAGACACAATTAAATTTATGTCGATACGCCGTTTTACAATGGCGCTTTCAATAGTACTGATTATTGGTTCTTTTGCGTCTTTTATGACGAAAGGACTTAATTGGGGGCTAGATTTTACAGGCGGAAGTTTAATTGAAGTT
The DNA here is from genome assembly GCA_034111705.1 of Psychrosphaera sp. Taxonomy (GTDB): domain Bacteria; phylum Pseudomonadota; class Gammaproteobacteria; order Enterobacterales; family Alteromonadaceae; genus Psychrosphaera. Next base: position 20,495 of record JAWUWS010000031.1, on the reverse strand, counting down.
TCTTTCGAGGAAAGTGCAGATCTTAAAAAAATTCGTGCTTTAATGGACAATGAAGGTTTTAAAGATGCAACCGTACAAAACTTTGGTTCTAGTAAAGACGTATTGATCCGTTTAGCGCCAATAACAAATACAGACAAAACTACCGCTGATTCGAAAATGGTTGGCAATCGTATAATGACAGCATTAACCATAATGGATGATTCTGCCACGATGAGAAGGATTGAGTTTGTTGGTCCAAGTGTTGGGGATGAACTTAGAGAACAAGGCGGTTTGGCCATGTTAACGGCGCTTATATGCATATTAATATATGTTGCTATGCGTTTTGAATGGCGCTTTGCTGTTGGCTCTGTGTCAGCACTTGCCCATGACGTTATCATTACTGTTGGTTTATTTAGTGTGTTGGGGCTTGAGTTTGACTTAACCGTGTTAGCCGCTGTATTAGCTGTAATCGGTTACTCACTGAATGACACCATTGTTGTATCTGACCGTATCCGTGAAAATTTCTTAAAAATGCGTCAAGGCGATTCAGAAGAGATCATTGATACGTCATTAACTCAAACGCTTAACCGAACTATGGTTACATCAATAACAACAGCGTTAGTACTTGTTGCCTTGTTATTAGTTGGTGGTGAATTAATCAAAGGTTTTGCTACAGCGTTACTGTTCGGTGTAGTTATCGGTACTTATTCTTCAGTCTATGTAGCAAGTTCAATTGCACTTGGCTTAGGTATTAGTAAAGAAGACTTAATGCCAACGATTGTTGAAAAAGAAGGCGCAGATCAAGACGCCATGATGCCATAACGTTAGACATTATATTTGTAATAGCTAATTTGCATTAAATATAAATTTAGTAATAAATAAAGCCTTTCTTATTCGTTCGAAGGGCTTTTTGTTAGGAGAAATACCCATGCCATCTTTTGATATAGTTTCAGAAATAGATATGAATGAAGTTCGCCATGCGGCGGACAACACTAAGCGTGAACTTGCCACTCGCTTTGATTTTCGTGGTGTCGATGCAAGTGTAGAATTTAAAGATGAAAAAGTGAAATTAGTTGCGGAAGGCGAATATCAAATTAGTCAGTTAACCGACATTTTGCGTTCACAATGTACTAAACGCGGTTTAGATGCCAAAGCAATGAATACTTCAGCTAAAATTGATATCACTGGAAAAACCCACACGTTTTGGGTCGACTTCAAGCAAGGCCTTGAACAGGACTTAGCGAAGAAAATTGTTAAGATGCTTAAAGAAGGTAAATATAAAGTCCAAGCGTCTATTCAAGGTGACAAAGTACGTATCACGGGTAAAAAACGTGATGACTTACAGCAAGTTATGCAAGTGTTAAGACAAGCAGATCTTGAGCAAGCTTTACAGTTTAATAATTTTAGGGATTAGTTTTTTAATAAATTATCCCTAACAGGTTAAATTGCAGATAATAAAAAACCCAAACATGTGTTTGGGTTTTTTTATAAGTATTAGTTAAATTTACTTATTTTTCATAAGTTCAGCTTCTAACTCATCTTGAGCTTTATAAGCTTTAAATTCTTGGTATAACACTTTTTCTTGATCCACAGACACTGGACGTTGGCTGTCTTTTAATATGTTTTCAAACAACTCTTTAGTTGAAGAAGAACCTAAAGCAGTCATTACACATAATTGATTTTTACCATCAAAATTTGCGTAAGATGTTTTAATAACACGTGCTCCAGTTAAAGACTGCTCTGTAAGTTGTTTTGAAACAGAAGTAAATGTAGAGCCGACTTGAGCTTCACCACCAACATCTACACGTTCTTGGTATGTTTTATCCAACGCTTGGACTCTTGTGCCAATTTGCTGCGCTAAATCAACACGAGATAAAGCCGTAGCTTGAGCTCGGTCTGTAGTCATACTACCAGATGAAGATACACATGACGCTGCTGCAATGCCATCTTCAACAATTGGATTTAATACCCACTCAGGGATATTAGCGTTAAGTTCATTAGGTGTTTTTGGTGGAGTACTTCCACATGCCGCCAAAGCAGCCGATATTGCGATAACTGTTGATAATTTTGTAAGTGTATTCATAACTTATCCTTATTTTCCAATAACCAAATAAATATCTCAGGTTGTGATTTTTCGTTAATTTTCATTTTCATATCTGCAATATAAGCAGACACTATAGATTCTGTTGATTGATGAGATTGTCTCATCAGTGAATAGTAACCTTGTTCATTAAGAGCTAGTTTTAGATTATTTTCCACCTTTATATTTTTTGCCTTTGCCATCTCAAATAAACCACGTCTAACAGCAACTTGTAATAAGCCACTAATGCGGCCTGTTGACGTTTGGCCTTTAGCATGACCAACGACTCCAAGCGTATTTCCTAGCAAGGGTTGATCCATCCAGTTATGAGATCCCCCTATGCTTGTAGTATTAAAGGTCACCTGGGAAAATAATGTTCCTTTCAAACTGCACATTTCACCTACAGTGACCTTAGCCATTTGGTGATCCAAACTTGTAATAGAATACCTTTCTTGAATATTCGATATTTTTAAGTCATTAGAATCGCTATTAAAAGAATTAACGACACCTTGAACATAAGCGTGGTTAATAGTTTGTGCTAATGACTGAGCATTTTTAATCACGCTTCGTATTTGTTCGTTAGCTACAGCACTGCGTGCTGAAATACCAATAATAGATATATTGTCAGATATATTTTCACATAACCATAATGGCGAGCATTGCTTAATATCACAGGTTTGTATATCGCATTGCTGTAAAGAATAATTAGCATCAGAGGACACTAAACTATAAATTTTATTATGTTCTTCATAATAATCTAAAAAGTATAAAGTTTGACCATTTATATCGTATTGTTTGAGTGTAGATAAATCTCGCTCAAACTGAATAACTTCGAATCCTTCAGATAACAACCAATTATTTAACGCATTAACTTTAGCAAAGTGCAGAGCTGGTAATTTTGATGCACTTATTTTACTAGATACACCATAAATCATTTTTTGTTCGTGATTATTAACACTATTAAGATCATTTAGCCAACAAGGTTTACTTGCTAATAGTGGAAATGGTGTAAGAACAAACAAAACTAAGAAACTAAAGGTAAGCAGAGTTTTTTCATAACCATGTTTAATGAACATGGCTGTGGCAAAAAACTGAGTAATTAAACGACAATCCATTAATTTAATATTTCCAATAGCAACATCAGGTTAAACTGCTTATTGTAGATAATATAAGCATATGGCTAGACCTACAAGTAAACAGCAAGAATTAATTGTAAAAATGTGTAATGAAAGTGGTGATTAATCAGTATGTTGCTATGCTTGTTTCGATTATATAATTCATCAACAAAATGTAGGGAAATTCATGGATCCACAAGTGTTATTAAATAAGTTAACTGAATTAGTATTAACTAATGGCCCTAACTTATTAGCTGCAATCGCTGTTTTATTTATAGGTAGTTGGGTAATAAGAGCGGTTGTTGGGAGCGTTAGAATTGCGTTAGATAAAGGCAGCGTGGACCCTTCACTTAAACCTTTCCTACTTAGCATGTTAGGCATGTTACTTAAGGTCATGTTGTTTATCAGTGTGCTTGGTATGTTAGGCATTGAAATGACATCTTTCATTGCTATCTTAGGTGCTGCTGGTCTAGCAGTCGGTATGGCATTATCTGGAACGTTACAGAATTTTGCTGGCGGTGTAATGATACTGCTATTTAAGCCGTTTAAAGCAGGCGATGTTATTGAAGCTCAAGGGTACGTAGGTTCAGTTTCACAAATTCAAATATTCAATACCATTTTAAAAACACCAGATAATAAAACCATTATTATCCCAAATGGTGGTTTATCAACATCATCAATGATCAATTATTCAACGGAAGAAAAAAGAAGAGTCGATTGGACAATAGGTGTTGGCTACGGTGATGATTTAGATAAAGCTCGCCAAGTCATTAAACAACTTTGTGATGCGGATGATCGTATTTTAAAAGACCCAGAAGTGTTTATTGCAGTATCTGCACTTGCAGACAGCTCAGTTAACTTTGCAGTAAGAGCTTGGGTTAAAGCACCAGATTACTGGGGCGTATACTTCGACATGAATGAAAATGTATACAAAACATTTGGTAAAGAAGGGCTTAATATTCCATTCCCTCAAATGGATGTACATATACATAAGTAAGCATTAAGTAGTAATCAAATTACTTAATATACAAGCGACCTTGTTGACTCAATAAGGTCGGTTTTATATTTTTTTCAAAAAATCAAGCAAAGCATAAAGAGCAAATTAAAAATAAATCACTTCTTTAGTCGATAAGTACAAAGGATGCTGTGCCATCACTTTGTTGAACATGGCACTTTGTAGATAATTATTTAGCCATTGTTTCACATTTGGGTAAGGTGATTGTAAGTACCACTTACGTTCCACTTTGGCAAACTGGCGGATAAATGGCAGTATCGCTAAGTCAGCTAGGCTTTCCTGGTTGGAGACTAAAAACGTGTGTGCCGTTAACCTTTGCTCTAAGTCTGCAACATAAGTCTCACACGTTTGACGGCACTCAACTAAGTTATCTTCATGGTAACGTTTAGCGGCTTTATATTGCTCTAAGGCTGATTTGAATTCGTGATCAAACTTCGTTACCAGATTAAACATGTCTTGTGATATTGCTGTTTGTTCAACATGTAATAAATCGTCAGGGTCGTTTTGTGTTAACGCCCAAACCATAACATCAAAGCTCTCATCAATAACGGTTTTGCCATCATCTTCTTCCGGTAGTACCAAAACAGGCACTGTACCTTTTGGTGAAGCCGTCAACATTTCTGCAGGTTTGTCATTTAATACAATAGAACGCAGTATAACTGGAGATTGTGAACGAAATATCGCTAACCTTGCGCGCATAGCAAAAGGGCAATTTCTTAATGAGTAGAGTATTGGTAACTGGTTAGTTTTATTCATATTATTTTCTGTCACACGGCTCTCTTGGCTAATAGATTAGTCATCATTAATTATTGTACTAGATTAGTTTACTAGGAATAAAACACTTTAACGATATTCATCTGCTCATTATACAGGTAAAATCTCGCCCCAAGTTTAGTAGAGAACAAGTTGTAACATGAATCCAAAAATTGAATTATTAGCGCCAGGTGGCGACGCCGAAGCAATTAAAGCAGCAATTATTGCAGGAGCAGATGCTGTTTATTGTGGCTTAGATAACTTTAACGCGCGTAATCGTGCGGGTAATATTTCATTTGAACAACTTGTTGGTCTGATTCGTTTGGCGCATCAGTATCAATGCCAAATATTTTTAACGCTAAATATCGTTATTTTAGAACACGAGTTTAAAGCGTTAACAACACTACTAAATAAATTAGTTAATACAACGTTAGACGGCGTGATAGTGCAGGATATGGGTTTGTATTATGTGCTTAAAGAGTATTACCCAACCTTAGATGTTCACGCATCTACGCAAATGACGACGCATAATGCAGGTCAAATTCCATTTTTGAAAAAGCTTGGTGCCTCGCGTGTTAATTTATCCAGAGAGATGAATTTACGTGAGATCACAGAATTGACTGCCGTTGGCCGAGATCATGATGTACTAATGGAAGTATTTGTTCATGGTTCGCTTTGTATCGCATTTTCTGGTTTATGTTACTCAACATCAGCAAGTGTGGGTAATTCAGGTAACCGTGGTCGTTGTAGCCAGGCTTGTCGTGAAGAATACGTACCTACCGAGTCAGGCAATAAATTCCCACTGAATATCAAAGACAACTCCGCCTTTTTTGATTTACCGGCGTTAATTGAAGCTGGCGTACACTCTTTTAAAATAGAAGGGCGTATTAAAGGCGCAAGTTACGTACATACCGTTGTTGATAGTTTCCGTAAACAAATTGACGGATTTTTAAAAACAGGTGAATTATTAGAAGATGGCGAACGTCTGTATAAAGTATTTAACCGTGACTTCTCCAATGCCTTTTTACGTGGCGACTTAAATCAGTCGATGTTTATTGACAACCCAAGAGATCATTCAAAAATACATGCTGTTGAGCAACATACTGCCGATGTAAACGCTGATCTTGGCGTACAAAAACAAACTGTGAAAAAAGTAGGGGTAGAGAGCAGTGATATTATTTCTGTTGTGCAAATTCAACAAGTGGAAAGTGACCTAAACAAAGAGAAAAAAGAACTGCAAAATACCATGCTAGATAAGATTAAATATCTGAGCATAGATAAAATTTTGCTAACCTTAAGCTTCTCTGGGCAACTTGGTGAAGCATTTAAAGTAACGGTGACCACGCAAGAGTATGTCTCTAGCTTATTAAAGACTGAAACTAAATCCTTTGAGGTTGCATCGACTAGTTTACTGGCTAAAAGTGACAAATTCAGTATTGATAAAAGTGCAGTACAAAAACGTTTTAAAAGTTTAAATAATGCCGAATTCGCACTGCAAGAATTAGACACTGATGGATTGGCAGAAGGTTTAAGCATTCCTTATAAAGAATTAACCGAAATTAAAAATGAAGTCGTGTTAACGCTTAATAAAAACATGCCAGTACACCCAGAAGTTACACTACCAAAATTAATACGTCACGATAAACCAGAGAATGAAGATGGCAAAAAAGCCGAACTTAGTATTCTTATTTGTGATGAGGCTGATGTTGCTTTAGCAGAGTCGACCGACTCTGACATCTACTTTAAATTACCAGATGCTTACAAGCGTGACTGTACAAAATACATAGACTTACTAAACCACAACCCACGTTTAATTCCTTGGTTTCCTGCGGTATTAATTGGTAAAGATTACGATGTTGCAGTTAACATCTTAAAGCAGGTTAAACCTAAACTGATTGTGACTAACAACACAGGTATCGCTTTTGAAGCCAACGCGTTAGGTATTAAGTGGATAGCTGGACCGTTTTTAAATACCACCAACTCTTATGCATTGTTGGCGTTTCAACAAGAATTTGACTGCGCGGGTGCGTTTATTTCTAACGAGATAAATCATAAACAAATTAAATACTTAGCTCGTCCTGATAATTTTAAGATGATGTATAGCATTTATCATCCAATCTTATTGATGACAAGTAGACAGTGTTTCTTCCAACAAAGTGTTGGTTGTGAAAAACCACGTATTGATAACGGCTGTATGCTGTCTTGTGATAAATCTACCACCATCACAAACCTTAAAGGTGATTCGTTTGCAATCGACAAACAAAAAGCCGGTTACCCAAGCATTTACAATCAAGATCAGTTTTTAAATACTGAAATTATTGCCGACTTATCAAACTTGTTTGACAGCTTTATGATTGACTTAACTAACATAGGTGCGGGCGATAAAGCCTCACCAGATAAAGTAACGTTGATACAACAGTTTGAACAACTGTTATCTGGTGACACCACGCCTGTGAAAACAATTCATGCACTTGTGCCAGACTCAACCGTTAGCCAATACCATAATGGTTTGTAATTAATCGGCTTGTAATTAAAAGAACACGCGCTTTATTGCAGTAAATACATTTGAAGATGTAATACTGCAATAAAGTGAACCTATATTATTAACTTAATGATTTGATTTAAAGCCCATTCTAAATCCACCCCAGTGTTTACCTTTTACAAAAATTGGCACAGACAAATCATGTAAAATCTCTCCAGTATCACGTTTGTAAGTTTGTAATAAAAAGCTATCGGTGTGCGCACCACAACGGCGTCCAGTCGGATCATCAAATATACGTTTAGTACGGTTGTTAATTAAGTCTTTGTCGTAATCACCACTGAGTGCCTGACTAAACTTTTTGTTATGAGTTGGAAAATAACCGTTAGTATCCACGGCTCCTGCAAACATGACATCTGTGTATTTCTCTAACACGGCTTCTTGAATAGTCGGGAATGCTTTGTCGGTAAAAGAATCGTAACTGGTGCTGAATTTTTGCGGATTAGAGCCTTCAATTGGCTGATAATCTTTTGAAAATACAGCTTGTTGAGTAAGATCTCCTTTATCAATTGCGGATTCAAATAGTTCCCCAATTGCTTTAGCGGACTCTTTAGCTATTTTTACTAACTCAGAGAAAAATAGTGAATCGTCAACTTTATCTAACTCTCTAAATACCACCTCGGCGCCATTACTTAATCGAGACGCCTCTTTTGATAAATGAGCACTTCGTTCAGATATATCTTGTAAAGATGTACCAATGCGAGTGATAGAACCGCTAATTTGTAAACTGGTGCTTCCTAGCTCTTCACCTGAGGTTTCAACTTGAGATAGTACGGTTGATGCATTTTGTACTTCTTCCGTTAAGGTGATAAAACGTTGAGTTTCGCCTAACAGGGTGGTTGATAACGATCCGGTTAACTCTTTGAGCGACGACATCTCATGATTAGTTAGTTCACTGTTACGGCGTACATCTGTTAATAATTTAGATATTTGTTCAGAAGCGTCAGCACTCTTAGCTGCTAGGGCACGAACTTCGTCTGCAACTACCGCAAAACCTCGCCCTAACTCTCCAGCTCTAGCTGCTTCAATTGCTGCATTCAGTGCTAATAAGTTAGTCTGTGCAGAAACACCAATAATAACGGCTGTAATCGTATCTATATCATCGGCACTTTTGGTTAACAAAGACAATTGCTCGCTTGCTGTTTGTACTTTCTGCGTCAGCTCGTTAACTTGATCAGCACTTTGTTTTAGGGATTTTTGAGCTATTTTACTGGACTCAGCAGTATCGTGCATAGTGTGAGTTAATTGGCCAAGGCTCGTAGAAAGGGTCATGCCGGTGTTGGACAATGTTTCTACGGCATGGGTGATCTGTTCACTGTCATCACGAGTATGGTGTATGTCTTTATTTAAATTATCAACAAAGTGCGACACTTCCGCTGCACCCATTGCCATCTTTGAAGTGGCACTTGTGACTTTTTGACTCATTTGAGTATAAAAGTCATCAGGCTTTAAATCCGAATATTTATTTTGTGAGGCTTGATTGTCAGTACTTGATATTCGAGAACGTAATTGTGGCAGAAGCAGTAAACAGCCAAGTAAAATACCTACAATGGTAAAGGGTTGGGAAATCGCATTTTGCAGATAACCAATAATAAATAAGGCAATAAGTCCTAGATTGCTTATTAATTGGAAGTAAACCATAGTAATTCCTTCTTTTTTTATAGTGTTTAACTATGACGATAGAAGATCAATAAAAAAGGCATGAATTACGACTAAAGTCTTAGTTAAATCATAGGTCTAAAATTAGATTAGCCGAAAATTCATGAAATGAAAGCTAGGTTTTACTTTCTTCTAATTAAAGTAAACGTTACATTTTTTTATTAACATTAAGTCGCTTTAATGGGCAAAGTTGAATGTTAGAAAGTAGCATCAAATATGTGAGGAGGTCTTAGTCACTTAATATTAGAAAGTGTTAGTATTAATAGCACTAATTGCGTAATTTAAAGGAAAGAATTATTACTAGCGAAAACAGGAAGTAAGAGGAGATTTTTTTGCCAAGATCTATTAGACAACTGATGTTAACTTTCGCGGGAATTATTACTTTTATCCCGTACTATTTATTTGCAGACATGTTATCAATTTCAGTTGAACGTTCTTTTTATATTTCTTTATTTACGTTACAAATCGTTAATTGTGTACTTTTATTTTTTTGTTTTAAAAAGTATACGTCACGCTCGTTTAAATTATTTTGGCAATATTTGTTGTTAGCTTTATTAGCTGTTGTTGCAAGCAAGTTTATAACAACTAATCCAGAAAATATTAATCAGCAGATATACCAAGACTTTGTTTCGTTGTTCGCTTATTTTTTTGTTTTATTAGCAATAGAAACAAACCCTCACCTAAGTAATGTTCCGTTTAATAAATATATTAGTGGTCGAGTTCCAGCTATATTTTTCACACTAATTTGTTTTTGCTACTTTATTCTTTTACCTACAGAGTTCTCTGAAAATATAGATCAAGCAGCTAAGACTTCACTCATATTTCATCTTTTAATTAATTCGTTAATTATTGTTCGTTTATTGCAGTGCTTGTTTTACTGTAAAGATAAATTTTGGTGTTATACCTTCGCACTTTTATCTTGTGTTGCTGGGATTGTATTTGTAAGTAATGTCTTAGGTTACTTTCAATACGATTTATCACAGATGGATGTTAGTAGCTATCTTATCCAATTGATTATATTACTCCCTTACTTCTTACTCACACTAACCTCAAATCTTACTTTAAAAGTCATTCGATTACCTGACGCTGTTGAGAAAGGAAGTTATCCAGAAATATATATTTTACTGCTTATGTTCATACCAACGGCAATACACTTGTATGGATATGAACATAATATGTTTTACAGTGTTAACTCAAGTTCACAGTCTATTATTATCTTACTTTGGTTGTTTGTAGGCTCTATTTTATTATCGAGTTTTGCAGTTGCGCGCCGTAATCAATCTAAAAAGTTAAAGCAAAACTTAAGCTTACAACATAACCAATATAACTTGCTCAACGAGCAATATAATGAAATATCCGACGCCTTAATTAACAGCGAATATAAAGCCATCGTCAATGCATCTAATAATGCTATTTTAACTACGTCTACGTCGGGACAAATATTGTCAGCAAATCCAGCAGCAGTGCAGATGTTTCAAAGCCTCGAACAGGAATTAAAGGATGTGTCGGTTAGTACATTATTTTCAGATAAAGACGAAATGCACTTTTTCTTTAATTTTCAAAGTAATGTTTATTCATTACAACGCAAAGAATTAGGGATATCAGCCGAATGTATATCCCTTAGAGCTGACGGTTCAGAATTTCCTGCTCAAGTTGAATTGCAATGGGCTGACCGAGCCGATCTTCCTTTAATTGTTATTACTTTTATTAATTTATCCGCAAGAAAACATGCTGAGAAACAAACGTTGGAATTGAAAGATAAGTTCATCGCTAATATTTCTCATGAGTTTAGAACGCCACTTACCATCATCAATGGCATTATAGATAGGTACTTAGATAAGTTTACCGATGAACTGGAAAAAGAGGACTTAACCACAGCTAAACGGAACGGATTGCGATTAGTTCGCATGGTAGAACAATTGTTAGAGCTTTCACGCTTGAGTTATAACCCTCAACTTAACTTAACCTCTTACCGATTAAAAAATCTGATGATGATTCCAGTGGACTCATTTTCTCGATTAGCAGTAAAGAGTAACTTAACATTTACCAGTAATATTCCTGATGATTTATGGATTGAATGTGATGGGCAGGCCTTTGAGAAAATCATATTTAATTTATTGGCCAACGCGATAAAGTACACACCAAAAGGTGGAAGCGTTCAAGTTAATGCGTACACCGAACAAAAAACCATAATTTTAGACATTATTGATACCGGAATTGGTATCAGTAAAGACTCCCAAGATAAAATCTTTGAGCGTTTTCAAAGGGCTGATGATGTCAAAAATCAGGCAACATTTGGTGTTGGGATTGGTTTATCATTAGTCAATGAATTGGTTAAAGCTCATAGTTGGCGTATTAATGTGGCGAGTGAAAAAGGTCATGGTAGTAAATTTAGCTTGTCTATGCCAAAGGCTTTACCTAATGATATTGAAGCAGAGTTATCCATAAGTGTTTCAGAAAATGAAGTTATTTCTTTATTAACAGAACAGCGTAGTGCAACCAGTACTCAAATTGATCATTCGCAACAAATTGTGCTGGTGATAGAAGATAACTTAGACATGCAAAGCCATATTAAACAAGTTGTTGAACAACAGCATCATTGTATTTTAGCGGGCAGTGGTGAGCTTGGTTTACAATTGGCTTATGAGTATATTCCAGATCTTATTGTATGTGATTTGATGTTGACTGGGATTGATGGTTTTGAAGTTCTTACTCAATTAAAAGACGATGAAATGACCGCGCATATTCCAGTTATATTACTGACCGCTCGGTCAGATCTTGAAAGTAGATTGCAAGGACTCAACCTCAACGCAGATGAATATTTGAGTAAACCGTTTAATCAAAGTGAGCTGTTAACAAGAATTAAAAACTTAATTGATAATCGCCAGCAATTACAAAAACGCTATTTATACAAGTTCACTCAAGAGCAAAAAGTACAACGTAAAATAGCCAGCCAAGATAATGTGGCTAAGTTATCTCAATCGCCTATTAAACAAGAAAGCTTAGAGAATAAGTTTTTACATAAACTAGAAGCGTTAGTTGCTAAACATTATACAACGGCTGAGTTAGATATATCGCTATTGGCAAAAGAGCTGGCTATGAGTGAAAGGCAATTACAGCGAAAAATAAAAGTAATATTGGGTACAACACCAAATAATTTCATTAAAGAATTTAGATTGAAGAAAGCACAAGAATTATTACTAAATGGTACCCAAATTGGTCGTATCGCCTTGGATGTTGGGTTCTCATCACAAACTTACTTTGGTAGATGTTTTAAAGAAAGCTTTAACTGTACTCCAAAACAGTACCAGCAACGCCATAATAATACTGATACTTAAAAGTAGGATAACTTAGAATACAAATGACTTCAGTTACCCTTGTTTGAGTTTTACTAGCTTGTGCAGCTCATCTATATCTAGTTGTTGAATAACATCTAAGTAATTAAAAGGTTGGAGTTTAGGTGCATATAACCCCAGCCAACTCATTTGGTTGTTGTGAGCTATTTTTAATGCGTGCTCGGTAATAACACTGACTTGATCCCAAGATAGCGCCATAGGCTGTTCAAAATTAAACGGGTAAAAGGAATACGCCATTTCTGTTTTGGTTAATTCACCAAGAACTTGAGGGAAACGTACGGATAACCTGCATGCAAGTTCTCGTGCATTATCATCTTTTTCATAGCCAATGACGGCAAATACATCTTTGGACCAACGAATAACAAGGTCGTCATTATTGCGGCTGTATAAAAGTAATTCGCTTAAATCTATTAACTGGCTATTGGTAACTTGCTCTATATTTTCAATACGTACCATCATTAAATAGAGTCTAGGTAAAACGTTGCGCTGTACCGGTAAAATGTTTTTATGAATTTGAGACATGAGTCGGCTGGCTTGTTCAATATAAATATCTAGATACCGACGACTTCTTACTCCAGTGATTTTATCCACAGTTGCCGCTTTTTCTAACTTCTGATTAGCTTGCTCAAGCTCTATGTTTTTAAGGTGAAATTCTTGTGTTTTTTCTTGAATTTGTTGTTTTAGATATAATTTTTGTTGTTGCTCAGCCAGCAATTTTCTATTCAAAAATCGTGAGTAAGTCAGCAATAATAAAGCAATAAATATAGCGTAAAGTAAATATGCCCACCATGTGTACCAAGGTGCAGCTTGTACTGTGATATCAAGAGATAATCCTGGTGAACTCCAAATGTTATCGTTATTACCTGCAATAATTTGTAGTTGATAATTACCTGCTGGTAAGTTTGTATATGAGACACGCCTCGATGAGCCTGCATCTATCCACTCTTGGTCAAACCCGAGTAATCGATACTGATAACGAGTCGAATCTGGATTCGCATAATTTAAACCTGCATACTCAAAGGACACCAATTGGTCCGTGTGTTGTAAATTCAGATGTTTTAATTCAGCTAATGCAGTATCAAAAAGCATAGGTTCATTGAGTTTATAAATATCGGTGAATTTGACTTTTGGTGCGGTAAGGTTTTTATGATTCCTTTCTGGTATAACGGTTGAGAAGCCCTTTCCTGCACCAAAGAAAATTCGATTGTTAGCACCTTTTAAGATAGCGCCGTGATTATAATCTAAGTCAACTAAGCCATGACTAAGGTCAAAGTGTTTAAATTTATTACGTTTAGCGGAATAACGGGAGATACCTTTGTTTGAGCTTAGCCAAATATCATTATGGGCGTCTTGAACCATGCCATAAACTGTGTCGCTTTTCATTCCATCTTTCGTATCAAGGCGCTTAAATACATAATTTTCTGCCATACGGTCTTTGTAACTGAGTATGTTTAAACCTGCTGCTTGTGTGCTTATCCAAAGGTTTTTGTCGTTATCAAATAAAAGATACCAAGCTAAATCACTGGATAAGCTACTTACGTCATTTTCATTATTTTTAACATGTAAAAAAGTACCTTTTATAGGATCAAACCGATTAACTCCTCCACCATAAGTAGCAATCCAAATGTAACCTAGCTCATCTTCTAGCATATGCAGTATTAGATTATTACTAGGGCCAAAATTGGCGTGCTGTAAATTTTTAGTAAAGTGAGTAAATGTACCATCTTTATTAAGTCTGTTTAGCCCTTGATAAAAAGTAGATATCCACAAATCGCCATTTTGATCTCTAATAATATCGGTAATACTGTTTGCTGATATTGAATTCTCATTTTGCTCTTCATGTCGATATTTAGTGATTGCTTGAGTCGTTAAATTAACTTTATATAAACCTGATGCTCTTGTGCCAACCCAGAGTATTTCTCCTTCGCAATAGAGTGTCATTATTCTTAAATCTGAAAAGTAATCATTTAAGGGGATGCGTTTAATTTTATTATCTTTGTGGGAAAACTGGTAAATGCCTCCGCTATAAGCGCTGAAAATTGTATGGACACTATTTTGTTGGGTAAAGCTGGTAATGTTATGACTCGTTAAACTTGGTGTGTTTTCTCCAGAGTATTGAGAAAATGTTGTCATTGCTGGGTCCCAGCGGTTGACTCCCGTGAAGGTTCCGACCCACATCATTTTGTCCATATCTTCAAAAAAAGTAATAATAAAGTCATTACTAAGACTGTATAGATTATTTGAGATATGTTTGTACCTTGAGAAGGTTTGGGTTGAATAATCAAAAATGGATAACCCATTATCGGTTGCTATCCAAATGTTTTGCTTAGAGTCTTGGTAAATGTTGTTAATGACATTACTGCTTATAGATTGGGTATTTGCAGAGTCAAATTGGTAATGTGTGAATTTTTTACTGTCATGGGCATATTTGACTAGGCCATTATCGACGGTCCCTATCCAGATATCACCGTTATTATCTTTGAGTAAGGCATTTACAAATTTATTAATATAATTACTTTTGTTAGTGTCGCCATATTTTATGGTTCTAATGAAGTTGCCTGATAAATCAAAAACTGAGATGCCTCCGCCGTTAGTACCAATCCAAATATCTGTATCATTGGCTTGTATAATTGCATAGACGGTATTATGGGAAAGGCTTCTAGGGTTACCTAGTTGTTGAAAAATTTGTTTATTGGTCCACTTCCCATTTTTATGCGACAGTAGATTTATGCCGTTATCTGTGCCTACCCATAAGTTGTTAATGCTATCTTCAAAAATCGAGTTTACAGTATCGTTGGACAGCTTTACATGTTCTGAATTTGTTTTTATTTGAATAAAATCTTGGGTTTGCTCTCGATAAAGGTTTAGGCCCCCCCCTCTAGTTCCAACCCATAATCGCTCTTTGCTATCTACAAATACTCGGCTAGTTACATTAGAGCTGAGTGAATTTGACTTGTTGGCATCATGATGGAAACTAACTAACTGATAACCATCAAAACGATGTAAGCCTTCTTGTGCTCCAAACCACATGAATCCATGCTTATCTTGGGCAATACTCATTACAAATTGATATGACATTGGGTTCTCTATAGCAAAATTTTTAAACAGTTTATCGTTATTTGCTTGTGCCGAAAGACATAAAAAAAGGAGTGAAAAATTGAACAACACTTTTATCATTAGATACAGCCGAGAAGGTAAAATAAGGTAATTAAAGTCAGAAACAAAAAAGCCAAAGGACAATATATATCATACCTTTGGCTTTTGCATTATAGATAAATTATTGAGGCTCTACCCAATTGTTCGTAGCGATAGTAGGTGTGTCGCCGTATATTAAGCTAGTGCGCCATAATAAACCATCAACACCAAATCCTGTTCTCCAAAGTAAACCGTCGGTTTGGAAGTCAGTTCTCCATAATAAACCGTCAGTGGTTGCTGTGTTCTGCCAAATAGATGTTTCTCTATCTAAGAAAGTACGCCATAGTAAACCACTTCCTTCTAGACCAGAATCAGTATTATCCCAAACATACTCTTGTCCTAAACCTTCAATGTAAAAATTACCATTGTCATCAATATTGGCAGGGCCATAAAAATGTTCATTGTTAGCTAAATCTTGGCCTATATCTAATGCTTGATTAGCACATGATAAAGCGGTGCTTTGCAATGCACCTTTGGCATTGATAATGCCAGCACCTTGTTGGAAAACACTATAAGCTAATTCATCAGACTCTGTTAATGCGGCTTGAGCACTGTCTAGTAGACGACATTTTACATCATCAGGACTAAGAGTTGGATCTTCCGTTAACATTAGAGCAACTACGCCAGAGACTACCGCTGCAGCTTGTGATGTACCGGACATTTCAAAGTACTTACCACCATTATGAAACTCTGGGTGGTCAATAGCGATTTGAGTGTCAAAAGCCATAAGACCAGATAAGTGACCGCCTGGAGCAACGATGTCTGGTTTTACAAACCCTTCAACGGTAGGGCCTGCTGAGCTGAAAGTAGCGACTACATCATCATTAGTAACTAATTTTGTATAGTTATCATTCATTGCACCTACTGTGATGATATATGGAATATTGCCAGGTACACCAATTGTCATTGGATCTGGGCCTGTGTTACCTGCAGAAGCAACCACAACAATACCGGCTTCCCATGCTTTCATAACCGCTTGGTTTAACGGATCTTCCCAATAATAAGATCTTACCGGTCCACTAAAAGACATATTAAGAACTTTAAGGTTAATAACATCTTTAATTTCAATGGCCCAGTCAATACCACGAATAACGTCGGCATAAGTTCCTTTACCATCAATATCAAATGCTTTTATACCTACAAGTGCAGCGTTAGGAGCAACACCATAAACTTTGCCACTAGCATCATGATCTGAATTCCCTGCGATACTCGCCACATGCGTACCATGTCCACTTTCTTCATTACTATAATTACTGAGTACATTGTTGATTGAATCGTACGTGCCCCAAAATTTGTCTTGACCGTATAAGTCGGATGCTAATCCTAAACCATTACGAGATGTTCTCAATTGATCTAATCCGGTATCTAAAAAACCAATAGTGACACCACCACCAAAGTTAGCCGTTGAGTGGGCATAATTTGCGTCGATTAAGTCATTTACTACAGACTCTGGTTGCCATTTACGTTTTGACTTACTTCTACGACTAGATAATTCAACGTTGAAATTTTTAGTTATATTAACGTTAGGATCTTGTTGAAATTGAGACAGTTGCGATTGATTCAAATCAACAGCAACCGCATTAATAATAGCAAGCTCATGAGACGGTAAAACATTGAGCTGCTTGACTTGTTTTTTCAACAACGCAAAGTTTGATGAACTTATAATATAAGATTGAGTGACATCACTTTCAGTCCGGTTCATTGAAGTACTGATAAACCAAGCGGATAAACCAACAAAGCTTAATAATGATAATGGTTTTATTATTCGTTTTACAGATTTGTTCAGCATGTTAATTCCCCTATGCCGTATTAGTGATTTAAATTAATTTTTATTAACTCAGGGCGTACATTTTGTATATTTATTGTGTGTATCAATATTTAAACTAAACACGTCCTGAGCACAATGTCTAAAATCACTCTAAATATTAATAGAATATAAATGTATCAAGTGGATAAATTAATAGAGCTACACCCGTTATATAGACTTGGATAATATACGTTTAGGCAACAACTATTCTCCTGTTTAACGTCGTCTACGACATCCATTCAATACTTACATTTGGCTTATTGCCTTGTGCATTGATTTGATACTAGCAGCTCGTAAAAAGCCCCATAGTATAAATGCGACAATTTTTCATACAGAAAAGACATGTTTAATAAATTAATATTTATTTCAATGGGTTAGTGTTTTTCAATAAATAATATTTGTCGTGTTTTTATTAAACCTTGACCGATAATTGCTAGTAAATAAATCAATAAAAACACACAGTGTTAGCGTTGATTTTGATTAAGAACCTTTAATCAAAGTACAAAAATAATAAGCGCATCAATTTAAGTCAAAATGGCTTTGGTGATGGGCACATAATATGAATAGCGGAGAGAATGGCATATGAAAAATAGTAAAAAATTAGTACTAAGTACTATCGCCTTATCAATATTAACAGTAACGAGTGTTACAGCTATCGCAGCATCTAAAGCTGAACTTAAGAGAGTTAATAAGGTTGCGGTAGATACCTCATCCCCTACGTTAAGTTTTAGTGAATGGCGTGAAGAGCAAAAACTTAATCGTGGTGATTATACAGATCGTTTAATTATTAAATTTAAAGATAAAAAGCGTGGTAAAACTATACCAGCAGGCTTAGCTAAAAAAATAGGACTAAACCTAAAACACGTTAAGATTTTAAAAAATAACAGTCACATCATTTCCCTTGATGAAATACATTCAGTCAAAAATGTTGACCGATTTATTGAAAAACTAAGGCAACATCCGTCAGTTGAATCAATTGAGCCGGACTACCAACGTTTTTTATTTTCACAAACTCAACCTTGGGGAATATCACAAACACAATCTGATCAGTTAACAGATACAGATGCTTCAAATATGACCGTTTGTATTATTGATTCAGGTTACGAGCAATCAAATCCAGATTTAACAGCCAACAATGCATCGGGAACCAATAACTCAGGTACCGGTAATTGGTATCAAAACGGTGGTTCTCACGGAACTCACGTTGCTGGAACAATTGCTGGGGTAAACAATACAGAAGGTGTTGTCGGTGTTATGCCTAACACCAATGTTAATTTACATATTGTTAAAGTATTTAACGAGTCTGGCTGGGGATATTCAGGTGATTTATCTGACGCAGTTGATACTTGTGTAGCAAACGGCGCTAAAGTTATAAACATGAGTTTAGGTGGCGCTGGTTCATCAAATGCAGAAGAAACTGCATTAGAAGCTGCCGCAAGTAACGGCGTATTATTAATTGCTGCATCAGGTAATGATGGTGACTCATCGCTTTCTTACCCAGCGTCTTACGATATTGTTATGTCAGTTGGTGCTTTAGATAGCAATAATCAACACGCTGAATTTTCACAGTACACAAGCCAAGTTGAAGTTTCAGCTCCGGGTGAAGCTGTGTTATCTACTGTAGCAGGGGATGGCCGTTTAGGTTTTATCACGGTTGGATCAACAGCATATGGTAATGACAACGTTGTACCACAAACACACTATGTGGAAAGTGGTGGTAGTTATGTAGTAAGTAACGTTAACGGTAGTGCGAGTGGTGTGCTTGCAAGCTGTACTATTTCAGGTAGCAGTTATAGCTGTAGTAACGTAAGCGGTAACATCTGTTTAGCAGAACGAAATGATAACCAAGGAAGCTCTAGTTACCCTGAGATTAACCCGGCTAAAGCTTGTGCTGATGCAGGTGCATCGGGTGTTATTGTTTACAGTGACAGCACTCGCCCTGGATTACAAAATCCATTTTTAGTGGATGCTGACTCTGACGTAACCGTACCAGTTGTTTCGGTTAATCGCGTTGTAGGATTAGACCTATTGAGCAAGTTAGGCCAAAGTGCAGATTTAAGTGTCGCTGGCTCACAAGATTATGCTTATTACAACGGTACTTCAATGGCTACACCACATGTTACAGGTGTTGCAGCTTTAGTTTGGAGTAACAATCCTACATGTACAGCGGATGATGTACGTAACGCACTTAAAGATACTGCACTAGATATTGATGTAGCTGGTCGAGATGACAGAACGGGTTATGGCTTAGTACAGGCTAAAGCAGCCTCTGATGCGTTAAGCAATGACTGTGGAGGCACAACTGTACCTCCAGTTACTGGTGGAACTGTTCTTGAAAACGCAGTGGCTCAAACTGGCCTAAGCTCAAGTTCTGAACTTAGCTTCACGATGGAAGTTCCTGCTGGCGCAACTGATCTACAATTTGATATGTCAGGCGGAACTGGTGATGCAGATTTGTATGTTAGATTTGGCTCAGAACCTACGTCAACAACTTATGATTGTCGTCCGTACTTAAGTGGTAATGCTGAAAGTTGCCCGATAGCTAGCGCACAAGGCGGCACATATTATGTAAACGTAGTTGCGTACTCCGCATTCACTGGGGTTAGTTTAACTGGTAGTTATACTGAAGCTAGCACTGGAGGCGGTGATGATGATGACAACGCAACTGGCGGTGGAGCTTCACTAACTGATATTAGCGTAAGCAGAAGAGCTTGGACATATTATACAATTGACGTTCCTGCTGGCATGGCAACATTAGACTTTGTAATGAGTGGCGGTACAGGCGATGCTGATTTGTATATTAGACAAGGTTCTCAGCCTACTTTAACGAATTATGATTGCAGACCATATGCAAACGGTAATGATGAAACATGTTCGTTCAATAACCCTGCAGCAGATACTTGGCATATAGGTGTTTATGGTTACTCCGCAGCAAGTGGTGTGAGCTTAGACGTAACTTATAATCCATAAGTAAAAGAACTCCTGGAGAGTAAAGCG
>JAWUWS010000030.1:0-10173 GCA_034111705.1 Psychrosphaera sp. | reverse complement strand
TCGCACTACAAGTTAGATTTAAAAGTAAATCAAAGCTTCGACGGTTTTGCACCAGGTCATAAGCTAAATGCATTTCTTGTTGTTAAAAACTTAGGAAACTTAATTAATGATGAGTGGGGCATTATGCGTCAAGGATCATTTGTTGGTAACCGTATGGTAAGTGCAACAATTAACGACCAAAACCAATATGTATTTGATGAGTTTCATGAATCAAATGCAGAAGAAGATATCTACGCAGATGCTTCATTATGGGAAGTTGTGATAGGTGTTAATTACAAATTCTAATCAAGCTTGATTGATTTGTAATCCTAACAAACCGCACTATTTATTAGTGCGGTTTTTTTATGGCTAAAATAATGTCATTAATTTCAATATCAATTACTTGACCATTTGGTCAACAGTGCTATTGTGTGGATGTGAATAATAACAATGAAACTATTATGACTGACTTAAAAGAGCTACTTCTCAAGAACTTATTGATGCCGCTAAAGACGCATACAACAAGGCTTATGCACCTTATAGCAACTTCCATGTTGGTGCTGCGGCATTAACCGCTAACGGCAATATTGTTAAAGGCTGTAATGTTGAAAATGCCTCTTACGGTTTAACGGTTTGTGCAGAACGTAACTGTATTAGTAATGCGGTTATTAATGGTGAGACAGAATTTCAGCTTATTGTGATTTATACAGAACAAGATGACTTAACACCGCCTTGTGGCGCGTGCAGGCAAGTCATTTCTGAGTTTTTTGCTAACGATGCACCTGTGGTTGCGGTTAACCATAAAAACCAACAAAAAATATGGACAGTATCTGGTTTATTACCAGATGCCTTTACACCAAAACAATTATTAGATGCCTAAGGATCAGCGTATGTTATTACCTCAAGAAATTATAAGAATAAAGCGTGATGGCGGTGTTTTAAAACAGCAAGAAATTCAGCGCTTTGTTGATGGCTTAGTCGACGGTTCATTCTCAGATGCTCAAGTGGGAGCAATGGCAATGGCCATTTTTCAAAATAGTTTAAACACCGAAGAAAAAGTAACATTAACCACATCCATGATGCACTCTGGTGATGTCCTTAGTTGGGAAGGCTATGACCGCCCTATCGTAGATAAACATTCAACGGGCGGTGTTGGTGACAAAGTTAGCTTTATGTTAGCCGCAATTGTTGGCGCATGTGGTGGTTATGTACCTATGATTTCAGGCCGTGGTTTGGGTCATACTGGTGGTACATCTGACAAATTAGAGAGTATTGCTGGTTTTAATGTGCAGCCGACAATTCCTCAGTTCAAAAAAATAGTAAAAGAATTAGGCGTAGCAATTATCTCGCAAACGGACAATTTGGCGCCTGCAGATAAACGTCTTTATTCAATTAGAGATGTAACGGCAACGGTAGAGTCTATTCCTTTAATAACGGCATCTATTTTATCTAAGAAATTAGCCGCTGGTCTAGATACTCTAGTGATGGATGTGAAAGTAGGGAATGGCGCTATGATGACGTCATTAGCCGATGCGCAAGCACTTGCCGAAAGCATTAGCAGTGTTGCTAATAATGCGGGAGTTAAAACCGAAGCGATTATTACAGATATGAACCAAGTATTAGGTGTTACAGCCGGTAATGCATTAGAAATGTTTGAAACGGTACAGTATCTAACGGGTGAATACCTTGACCCTCGTTTACACACTGTAGTGAAGTCACTTGCTACCGCTATGTTAGTTAACTCCGGTTTAGCGTTAGACAGTACATCTGCGGAGCATCAAATAAACCAAGCTCTTAACTCTGGTAAAGCAGCTGAGATTTTTGACAAAATGGTGGCAGCGTTAGGCGGCCCAACAAATTACATTGAACAGCCTTGGGCATCAATGCAAGAAGCTAATGTGATTGTTGATATTAATGCGACTCAAACGGGATATTTATCACAAATGAATACTCGGGATATTGGTATGTCGGTGGTTGGTTTAGGCGGGGGAAGAACTGCTCCGGGTCAACTGGTTGATCACACGGTTGGTTTTGACGCTATTTTACCTTTGGGTGAAAAAGTGACATCTGGTGACGTTATTGCTCGAGTTCATGCTAAAGACGCTGATGCAGCTAAATTGGCCTATGAGCAATATAGTCAGGCGTTATCATTTTCTGATACTAAACCTGATTTACCACCTGTTATTTATTAACGGATAAATTGTGTTATTTAATCAGCTGACTTTACCTATTTGATGTCAGCTGATTACCCTAAAACGCTCAAGCCTTCAAGCCTTCAAACTTAAAGCGTCCCGAAGATCTTATCCCCAGCATCGCCTAAACCAGGCAAAATATATCCATTCTCATTCAGTTTTTCATCTATCGTACCGATAATTAAATCTACGTCTGGATGAACATCGACTAATGCTTGAATGCCTTCTGGAGCCGCAACTAGAAACAAAGCAACTATGTGTTTACAACCAGATTTTTTAAGTAAATCTATGGTTGAAATTGCCGTGCCACCTGTGGCTAACATTGGATCTATGATGATAGCTGTTCTGCTTTCAATATCGTTGATGATGTTTTCGTAGTAGGTTTCTGGATCTAGAGTTCTTTCATCACGGCGTAAGCCAACAACACTTATTTTTGCACAAGGTAAGATAGTTAATGCACCATCTAGCATGCCTAAACCAGCTCGTAAAATTGGGACTAACGTTGGCTGTGCTTTCGCCACCATAGGAACGTGAATATCACCAGACCAACAAGTAAGTGGAACTTGAGTTAATTCAAAGTGTTGAGTTGCTTCAACAGTAAGCAATACAGCAACTTCTTTAGTTAATTCACGAAAAGCTTTAACGGATATATCAATGTCTCTAAGTAAACTGATTTTGTGTTTTACTAACGGATGAGAGCTTTCAAAAACGGCCATGGATAATCCTTTTTGATATAGTTAATGTTGTTTGTTTTTCTTGGTTAGATAAGTGGTTATATAACTTGCCAAACAAGTTCTTTAAAGTGGGCTCTGCAAAGTGGCTCGTATCGTTCGTTTCCACCAACTTCAATCTGTTCACCAGCTCTTACTGCGATACCGTTGGAATCTTGCCTAATAACAAAATTGGCTTTACGCCCACAATGACAAATGGTTTTCAGTTCAATTAATTTATCAGCCCAAGCTAGTAATGCTGCACTACCAGAGAAAGCTTGGCCTAAAAAGTCGGTGCGTATGCCGTAGGCTAAAACAGGTATATTTAATAAGTCGACTACGTCGGTTAATTGCTTTACTTGTTCGGTTGATAAAAACTGAGCCTCATCAATAAGCACACAATCTAATTTGTTATCAAAATGCATTCTTCCAATTTCGGCGTATAAGTTTTTGCTGTCATCAAATAAAAATGCATCGGCATCAATGCCTAATCGGGAAGCAACTTTACCTTGAGCAAAACGGTCATCAATTTGTGCTGTGTAAATCGCAGTACGAAGCCCACGTTCATGGTAATTGTATGACGACTGCAATAAATGAGTAGACTTACCTGCGTTCATTGACGAATAGTAAAAGTAAAGTTGAGCCATGATGAGTATCTTTTTTTAGTTATAATTACACACGATTCATAAAATTATCAGACAAAAGCGGTTTTAATATCCGCTTGTGGTTTTTACTTCACTAGCATAGCCTAAAGTATCTAATAGACTTGCTAATAAGCTGCTGGCTCCAAATCGGAAGTGTTCAGCTGTTGCCCATTCTTCACCAAGGATTTTATCCGCCAATGATAAGTACACATAGGCATCCTGTGCGTTTTTAACGCCACCTGCCGGTTTAAAGCCAACATCAATATTCTTATTTTTAATCACTTCTAACATGATTTTTGCCGCTTCAGGTGTTGCGTTAACTGGTACTTTTCCTGTGGAGGTTTTAATAAAGTCAGCTCCAGCATTAATAGCAATTTCACTAGCTCGTTGAATTAGCTCCGGTGTTTTTAATTCACCAGTTTCAATGATCACTTTTAGTTTTGCATGACCTACACAAGCTTGCTTACAAACTTTAACCATGTCGAAGCCAATGGTTTCATTGCCACTCATTAACGCCTTGTATGGGAACACTAAATCAACTTCATCTGCGCCATAAGAAACAGCCGCTCGGGTTTCAGCAAGGGCGATATCTAAATCATCATTGCCATGTGGAAAGTTAGTCACGGTGGCAATTTTTACATGCGGTGTTTGTTGTGCTTTTAGTGTTTTCTTTGCTAACGGAATAAACCTTGGATAAATACAAATAGCGGCGGTTTCCCCTGTTGGAGATTTTGCCTGCTGACACAATTTAATAATATCAGCGTCAGTTTCTATATTCGTTAAGCTGGTTAAGTCCATTAATGATAATGCACGCTGTGCTACAGCCGATAAGTCAGTCATATTCATTTTCCTAAAGTCAGGTCTATAGGGCAAAAAAGAAGCCAGCAATTGCTGCGCTCATTAGATTAGCTAATGTTGCAGCTATCATTGCGCGCATACCCAATCTAGCAATGTCAGGGCGACGGCTTGGCGCCATAGAACCAATACCACCAAGTAAAATTGCAATTGAAGATAAGTTAGCAAAACCACACAAAGCAAATGTGATAATGACTTGAGTGACAGGGGTTAATCCATCTTTTACTTCAACAAAATTTACGTAAGCAAAGAACTCGTTCACTACAATTTTCTGCCCAATAAAGCTACCAGCTTGAAGCATTTCTTCCATTGGAACACCTACAATGAACGCAAATGGTGCAAACAAATAACCAAGCATTAACTCAATGGTAATGTTTTCATAGCCAAATATGCCTGAAATACCGCCGACAATACCATTTAATAAAGCAATTAATGCAATAAAGGCCAATAACATAGCGCCAACATTTACCGCTAGTTTTAAACCAGAAGCCGCACCAGAGGCCGCTGCATCAATTACATTAGCTGGTTTGTTATCAGCATCGTTAAACTCAATGTCGGTTTGCACTATTTTGTCTGGGTCTTTTTCAGGACAAATGATTTTTGCCATTAACAAGCCACCAGGTGCGGCCATAAATGAAGCGGCAATTAAATATTTTAACTCGATACCTAAACCTGCGTAACCAGCCATGATAGAACCAGCAACAGATGCTAATCCGCCTACCATAATGGCAAATAATTCAGATTGGGTCATTTTGGCAATATAAGGACGGACGACTAGTGGCGCTTCAGTTTGACCAACAAAAATGTTTGCAGTAGCAGAAAGAGATTCAGGTTTACTGGTTTTTAATAATTTCTGTAATCCACCACCAATAATTTTAATTACCCACTGCATAATGCCTAAGTAATAAAGTACTGCGATAAGAGATGAGAAAAAGATGATGTTTGGTAACACACGGATAGCAAAGACAAATCCGACGCCATTGGCGAACATGGCATCTGTGCCTAACCCTCCAAATAAGAAGTTAATGCCCTCTTTACCGCTATCTATGACACTTTGAACACCATAAGTAATAGACAATAAAACATCTTTGCCAAATGGTACATACAAGACAAAAGCGCCCAGTAAAATTTGAAGTGCAAAGGCGAGACCAACGGTACGATAGTTGATATCTTTTTTGCCATTTGACAACGCATAAGCAATAGCAAGTATAACGCCTATGCCTATTATTCCCCTAAGTGCAGATAATTCCATGAGTACCCTTTATATTATTTTTGTGGTGGTAGTTGTGAAATTTGACGAATTTTGGCTTTTATCACTTCAATCGCCATTCTATTTTTGCCGCCTCTTGTGACGACAATGTCAGCCCAAGATTTTGAAGGCTCTATGTATTGGTAATACATAGGTCTAACGGTTTCTAAATATTGATTGGTAACTGACTCAACACTACGTTGACGTTCAACAATATCCCGTTTAATTCTTCGGATTAAACATATATCCAAAGGTGTGTCCATGTACACTTTAATATCAAATTGCTCTCTTAATTTTTTATTTGAGAGTAATAAAATACCTTCCACCAGTATTATTTTGGTAGGTGTGAATGTCTTGGTTTCATCAGTTCTAGTGTGTGTTTTGTAACAATACACTGGGCTTTCTATACATTCGTTATTCGTCAGCTTTTCTAAATGCTCGGTTAATAAGTCATGTTCAAAAGCGTCAGGATGATCGTAATTGGTTTCAATGCGCTCTTCCATTGAAAGATGAGACTGATCTCGATAGTAAGCATCTTCGTAAATAATGGATATTCCACCTTCACCTAACTCTTCAATCAATTCATCATGAATGGTTTGTGCAAATAGTGTTTTACCTGATGCAGACGGACCTGCAATTGTAATAATAGTTGGTTTCAATGTATTGCCTGTTGGTTACGCAGGTTCATAAAAATTAGGCGCTTAGATTAACAAATTAATCCAAAAACCGAAAAGATAATAAGTGCAATTTAGGAAAAGATTTTATCTATTATAACAATTCTAATTGTTATATCGCGACAGCATCGTTTACCCTAATTTCAAATGATGATAAATTACCACAAGTTGACCATGTGGTCATGTTTTTATATGTGATTTATACATAAATTATTTCGATTTATAGGTCGAATAAGGGCTCGTAATGGCTAAAGCAATTATATTAGTGATGGACAGTTTTGGCGTTGGACATTCAGCAGATGCTGAAAGCTTTGGAGATGTAGGGGCAAATACCTTAGCAAATTTAGCTCAAGCATATTTCAATAAAACGGGCAACAAAATCAACTTGCCTAATTTGGCTACTTTAGGTTTATTTAATGCCAGTAAAGAGGCGTCAAATATTGATGTGCCTTATCAGTCAGGTAAAGCGAGTAAAGGCGCCTACGGCTTTGCTCAAGAGATAAGTACAGGTAAAGACACACCAAGTGGTCACTGGGAAATGGCAGGGGTTCCTGTGCTATTTGACTGGGGATACTTTCATGACAAACAAAACTCATTTCCTGATGATTTAATTAACAAAATAAATACTGCAACAGGCTTTGACGGTATCTTAGGTAATTGCCATGCATCAGGCACTACAATCTTAGAAAAATTAGGTGAAGAGCATATAAAAACGGGCTTGCCAATTTGCTATACATCAGCAGATAGCGTGTTTCAAATTGCCGCACATGAAACTCATTTTGGCTTAGATAATTTATACAAGTACTGTGAAATAGTTAGAGAACAACTTGACGGTTTAAATATAGGACGCGTTATCGCCCGTCCATTTATTGGTGAAACACCTGCTGAATTTGCGAGAACGGGTAACCGTCGTGATTATTCAGTGTTGCCACCAGAGCCTACCGTATTAGATAAAATATCTGAGGCTGGCACTCATGTGATAAGCGTCGGGAAAATAGCTGACATATTTGCGCACCAAGGCATTAATGAGAAAACCAAAGCAACAGGCTTAGACGCATTGTTAGATGCCAGCATAAAACATATAGAAACCGCTCAGGGCAATAGCTTGATCTTCACTAACTTAGTTAACTTTGACCAAGACTTTGGCCACAGACGTGATGCTATTGGTTATGCAAAAGAGTTAGAAGCTTTTGATGCTAGATTACCAGAAGTATATGCCGCAATGGCAGATGACGATGTATTGTTCTTAACTGCCGATCATGGTTGTGATCCAACATGGCCGGGTAGCGATCATACTCGCGAATATGTACCTGTATTGGCTTATCACAATCATATTGGAACGGTTAATTTAAGTAAGCGTTCAACGTTTGCAGATTTGGGGCAAACCATCGCAGATTTGTTTAATGTTGAGCCAATGAATTACGGCACTAGTTTTTTAACTGAGTTGGATTTTAAATAAAGATTTAAGTGTGAGTATTAAAAAAGGGTTAACTTAACTTAAGTTAACCCTTTTGTTTTATGTGGTATAAGCTAATGTTACAAAATACTTTCTAACGTTAATTCCATCATATCTTTAAACGTGGTTTCACGTTCATCAGCAGTAGTTACTTCACCGGTTTTAATATGGTCGCTAACCGTTAATACGGTTAATGCTTTTTTACCATATTCAGCAGCAACACCGTAAAGACCAGCCGCTTCCATTTCTACCGCCAACATGCCGTATTTTTCCATCTGAGCAAACATTTCAGGATTTGGTGTATAGAACAAATCTGCAGTGAAAATGTTACCAACGTGAACGGGGGTTTTTAATTTTTCAGCGGTATCGACTACTTTCTTTAATAAAGAAAAGTCAGCACAAGCGGCAAAATCGACATTACCTAAACGCTGACGATTAACGTTAGAGTCTGTGCTTGCTGCCATACCGATAACAATATCGCGTACTTTAATGTCATCACGTACTGCACCGCATGAACCAATACGTATGATCTCTTCAACGCCGTAATCTTTATAAAGTTCAGTGGCGTAAATTGATACGCTAGGAATGCCCATTCCAGAACCCATAACTGAGATGCGTTTACCTTTATAAGTTCCAGTGTAACCAAACATATTACGCACGCGAGTTACGCATTTAGCATCGTCTAGAAAATTTTCGGCAATAAATTTTGCTCTAAGAGGGTCGCCTGGCATTAAGACCGTTTCTGCGAAATCACCCATTTGGGCTTCAATATGTGCTGTAGACATAAGAGTTAACCTTTTTGTTAAGAAGTGTAACTCAGTAAGTTTCAAGCCAGACTGCGCTATTACCGTCTGCTATCAAGGGTTTTTTACTGACAATAAAATTAAAAATATAAGCCGCTACTATAAACAAAGAAAACGTTTTTAGTAAGAGTGCTCGAGTAAATGAATAACCGCGTTTAACTAAAAAATCGCTCGGCAATCCACTGATAGCCAACACCACCTAAATAAATACCAATAATCCCCACTATGCCAGAAAGGACTGGTGGAGCTGGTAAAGGTAATTTAAAAAATGAGAATACAATTCCCACAACAGCACCAGTGGCCAGCGCTGCTAAAATTTCTACCATAATAATTCCTTAATTGTTGAAAGTATTTTGCACTGTACGTTTATTTCTTTAGAGTCATTAAGCTAATGATAACTTTCCTGACCATTTGGTCAATAGTTAAATGTGTAGAGTAAGAAAAGTTTCATATAAGCTGTTTAATTATCTATTAGATGAGTTTCAATATGCTCAATTCCATCTTAACTTTAAGAAACTAAATCAAGAAAGAATGGAACCAAGTGCTTGGTCTAATTTTTCATACTTAAATTGATAACCGTGTTTTAAAGCTTTTTTAGGGATGATATTTTTGCCACTTAATAACAACTCTTGACCCATTTGACCCATTAACAAATTCACCATAAATGCTGGCATAGGAAAAATAGCTGGTCGATTTAGAGTGTTGGCCAATGCTTCTGTAAAAGTTAAATTGGTAACTGGGTTAGGTGCAGTACAATTTATAGGGCCACTAATATTGTCGTTATTAATACATAAATCAATAAGACCAATCATGTCATCCATATGGATCCAAGGCATCCATTGTTTACCAGAGCCTATTTTGCCACCAAGCCCTAATTTGAAAGGCAATAACATCTTTTTAAGTGCGCCACCGCCTTTTCCTAAAACAATTCCAGTGCGTAATAAACAAGTTCTAATGCCTAGCTGCTCAGCTTCTAACGCACACTTTTCCCATTGCTGACAGAGTTGGCTAGAAAAACTATCGTCGCCGTTATCGTTGCCAGTAGCAACTTCCGTTATTTTATTTTGTGTCGGCTCTATTCCATAATAACCAATGGCTGAACTGCTAATAAATACGCTTGGTTTATGTTTTGTACTATTGAAGAATTGAATCAGTTGTTTGGTTGTATCAATACGGCTGTTGAGTATCTTATCTTTCTGTACCTGTGACCAACGTTTATCGGCAATAGGTTGCCCTGCTAAATTAATTACCACATCAAAAGAATCATTTTCATTAAGCTGTTGTACATAGCTGACATACTTTGTTGAAGGCGAAAGTAACGCTGGGTTTCTTGTTTTTACCGTTAGATTATGGCCTATGTTTGATAGATAAGTACATAATTTTGAACCAATAAAACCAGTTCCTCCCGTAATAAGAATATTCATGACTCCCCCTTACTGTATAAATAATATTTTGTTGACCACAATTGGTAAATTAAATAGTTTATTTGATTTTTATTATAGCTAATAAAATAGGACTGTTTTTTGCTTAACCACAGCATTCCTATTAATTAGTGAGAACAATTATGATCAGTGACATATACACAACAACCTCTTATGTTGACCCCAGTTA
>JAWUWS010000029.1:0-16697 GCA_034111705.1 Psychrosphaera sp. | reverse complement strand
AGAACTGGCATTGGAGTTAACCTGTTATTTAAACACTCAAATCAAACGCGTTACTAATAAACAAACCAGACATAAAGAAAAATTCATCCCCATTGAACAGCTATTAATTTATTGCAAACAAATAATAAGCAGTAACTCAACGCCTACAACAGACACCAAAATCAATAGCGACCTTGATGCTAAGACGAATAATGATAGCGGTGTTGATACAAGAGATGACGCTAAGACAAGTGCTGACATTGATAAAAAGAGCAATGTTATTTACATCAGTGAATACAAACATTAACTCACAGGCAATTCCTGAGGTTTAAATGAATACCTGTTTTACGAAAGTAACCAAGTAATAATTGAATATATCAATACATCCCTTGTAGAAAAGTGCCTGAAATTGATGTCAAAAAAAGGGGGGGTGTAATTTAGAACTTGTGCCATAGTATGCATAACAAACGCCTAAACAATGACAATTTAAAGTTGTCATTGTTTTGGTAAAAAAAGGAAAAAGGAACGCCAACAAATTTTTGTATTAAACGGGCGTTACAAGTTGAGGTGATTTTTGAGAGAAGCTATTTTTGGACTGTTCGGTGTTTTTGTTGGTGCATGCGTAACCGCTTGTTCAACTATTTACGTGGCTAAAATAGAAGCTGAACACCAACGAGATCAAGAATTGATCCAAAAACAAGGGCTTAATATTGAGAATATGGCTTTCATACTTGCCCAAGCACCTAGAGTTGGAAGTATAATTGGCATTCATACCGTACAAACAACAGTGCTTACTAATATCAACAAAATATGCCAGGCAAGCTTAACTCAGGGCCGTAAAATTGAATCATGTGAACAAAAAGATATTAGAGATGGTGTAAATACTTTTAATAAAGAAATATTTGAACATGTTGCCTACTATCAAAAGCAAAGAGCTATTGCTAACCTGATTTTCTGCGATAAAACAAAAGCACTACTTAATAATCCTCCATATAGTAAAGAGTGGTGGCAAAGTTCAAATCGAAAGATCGATAGTTTACTTGCAACTATGCAGTCAGAAGTTGGTTGTAAAAACTTATAACGAGTAATTAAGAGCGGACTAAAAAAGCTTAGGTTAGTTCATAAACTGAGTCAATCATCATTAAAAGGATTTTATTTTGGATAGAAGTGCGATAGATACTATAAGAGGTTATTGTTATCAATTTGATAAATCGATTCTTGAGGTGCTATCACTTGAATGCGACACTGATAGTATTGAGGTCGAGGGGATTGAAGATGTTGATATTGTACACCAAGGAGAATTAAGCGCTATTCAATGTAAATATTATGAAAAAACTTCATATAACCACTCAGTTATAGCCAAGCCTATTAGGCTAATGCTTTCACATTTTTCTAAAAATAAAGATCAAATCGGTAATTATCATTTATTTGGACATTACAAAGATGGGCAAGAAAAATTACCTACAAGTATCACTCTTACTTTTCTTAAAGATAAATTTCTTACTTACACAAAAGATAAAAATGAATATGAAGAGCATCTAACTCTAAATTTATCGGATGATGATTTAGAATTATTTTTGGGTAAATTAACTATAGACATTAAAGCTAAAAGCTTTGATAAACAATATGATGAAGTAATTGAAAAGCTAATAAATGTTTTTTCTTGTACAAAGCAAGAGGCAACTCATTATTATTACAATGCAGCTTTTTCAGTTATAACAAAACTTGGATGCAATCATAGCAATAGGAAGATCACCAAATCAGAATTTATTAATAACCTGAACAATAATGAAGCTTTGTTCAATGTTTGGTTATATAAATATAAGGGTCGTCAATCTTACCTTCGAAAACTCAAGTCAGATCTTTTTCCTAGAAATTTAAATACGCAGTCATTTGACAGATTTTTTATATTAGATGCGAGTAACGCTAAGAATATTACTGAAATTAAAGATTGCATTTATTCTATCCAAAAAAATTGGTCGAATCTCTCAAAACGAACCGCTAGACCATATTCTCCATACATATATATACATAATAAAGAGAAGGAAGTTTTGCACTCACTCAAAGAGCAAATGTTCAATGAAGGACTGCATTTTTCAGATGGGTATAATTTTGTGGGAAGCAAATTTTGTTTAAGTACGCTTTCACAATCCAAAATGAATTTGAATATTAAATTTCAATATGTCGAGACAGAGACAGATCTTTTGACAGCGGTTAATGCGGCAACCTCTCGAGTTGAAATTTATCAATTTTTTACCAATGAAAATGATTTGATTATCGAATTTGAAGCTGATCTTAAAAACACCAAGCTTCAAGTTTTAAATTTTGAAGATATAAAGGATTTAGTCTAATGAGTAACAAGCCAGAAGTGAATGCTGAAGTCATTTCAGTTAGCCCTAACAAAATTAAGATATCAGTTGATAAACTTGAAGAGTTCAAAATTGCAGAAGAAAAATTAAAAGTAGGCTCATATCTTCGAGTATCTGACAATGATGATGTGGCTCTTCTTGCTATTATTGAAAATTTCTCAATTGTTGCAGATGAAAATGGTGGAGAGCCTAAATACCTTATTGATGCAAGCCCAATTGGACTTGTTAAAAATGGGAAGTTTTATAGAGGTGGTGATTCTTTAGCTTTGCCTCCTAAAAAGGTCGAACCAGCAACAATTGAAGATATTAAAACCATTTATGAGAGCAGTGTTAATGAAAAAGAACGGTTTACTTTTTCATCACTATCCTTAAATAGTGATATTTTGGTTCCAGTGAACGGTAATCGATTTTTTAATAAGCACATAGCAATAGTTGGTTCTAGTGGCTCTGGAAAATCCCACACGGTAGCTAAAATTTTACAAAAGGCTACAGAATCCAAAGGTTCACCTTTTGATGGGCTGAATAATTCTCATATTGCAATTTTTGATATTCATTCAGAATATAGTGCAGCTTTTCCTTCTGCAAATTTACTTGGTGTTGAACAATTAATTCTGCCTTATTGGTTACTAAACAGTGAGGAATTAGAGGAGTTGTTTTTAGATACTGAAGCAAATGACCATAATCAACGGAATGTTTTTAGAGAAGCTATTGTTTTAAATAAAAAGCATAACTTTTCTGGTGAAGACAGTGCGAGAGAAAGAATTCATTATGATTCTCCTATTTATTTCGATATTAAGGAAATTCTGAATTATATAAAAAATAGAAATAATGAGAAAAAAGATAAAGAAAACAATATCAAGTGGGTTGATGGTGATGAATTTATTTACGGTGAAGATACTTCTTTTCGTTTATTTAAAGATGGGCTTGAACCTAAGGGCACTTCAGCAACAGGGACGTTAAATGGAAAACTTATTAACTTCATTAATAGATTAGAAAACAAGATCTATGATAAGCGGCTGGATTTTTTAGTTGGCTCAAAAACCAAAGGAGTAACTTTTAAAGATACTTTGGAAGCAATAATAGGTTATAAAAGTAAATCAAAAGCAAATATAACCATATTTGATGTAAGTGGAATACCTTTTGAAGTATTAAGCATCTGTGTCTCTCTTATTTCT
This sequence comes from Psychrosphaera sp., assembly GCA_034111705.1. GTDB lineage: Bacteria > Pseudomonadota > Gammaproteobacteria > Enterobacterales > Alteromonadaceae > Psychrosphaera. The sequence continues at coordinate 13,174 of JAWUWS010000029.1, read as the reverse complement.
AGGCTTATTTTCGAAGTTGGTTACTATAACAAAAAATATAGAAAAAAAAGTGGTCAAGAACAAAACATACCTATTCTAGTAGTGTATGAAGAAGCTCACAAATATGCCCCTAGAAGCGGATTAAGTAAATACAGAGCATCTAAAGAGGCTATTGAAAGAATAGCGAAAGAGGGTAGGAAATATGGTGTTACCTTGCTTTTAGCAAGTCAACGGCCATCTGAAATATCGGAAACCATTTTTTCTCAATGCAGTAGTTTTATCTCAATGAGGTTAACTAACAAAGAAGACCAAAATTTTGTAAAACGCTTACTTCCAGATACAGTTGGCGACATTACTAATATATTACCCTCGTTAACTGAAGGTGAAGCTCTACTGATTGGTGATGCTATATCGGTTCCTTCTTTAGTTAAAATTGACCTATGCGATACTCCACCATCTTCAAGTGACATAAAATACCTTGATGAATGGCAAGATGAATGGAAAGACGTAGCATTTGAGTCTTTAATCAAAACTTGGGGTCTTTAGACCTACAACAAGAGTTTTCAAGTCGGACAAATTACAGTTGGCTTTTTCGTTCGTGCGACACTTATTTTAACCAACTGCAATTTGACGTTTAAAACTGCGTTACTAATATACGTGGTACAAGGATCTAGTATGGATGTAATGACTTGGGGATTTATTGGGACCATTGTAGGTGCATCAGCAAGTATTGCTACTACAGCAATTACTAATTGGAATACCTATAGAATTTCACAAAATTCTAAAGCTCAAGATAGGGAAGAACGCGCACGTGCATTTCAAAGGGAAACATTACTTGAATTACAATCTGAAATACGAAACTACTTGAGAGCTAGTGCATTAGCATATAGTGCTGATTGCAAAAATTTTAATGAATCTGGTGAATGGGGAAAATATGCTTTACCTGATGGTTTAAGTGAGCAATTATTAGAGTTAAATTCAAAAACTTCAATTTTAATTCAACGGATTTCAAATGATGAATTACGAAATAAGTTGACTGAGTTCAAAGACGCTGTGACCAAATGTCAGCTCGCTAACAGTGAATATGATTCAGCCGCATACCACGTGGATTATATGAGCTTATATGAAAAAGTTAGTGATAAGCTGGGTAAGGTATTACGAGAGTCATATTGAAAAACATGCCTAAAATAGACTATAACTCTAGAATTTTTCTGTTCCGTTATGGGTTTGAGCGGTTTGTCCATTTAGCATTTGCACTTGGTTGTCAGAAATAATTATTCAACCATTATCGTTACTATTTATATTAAGAAAGAAACTAAAGTAACTGAAAGAAAACAGAATAATACGAATGATAAATGTATTGGAGCAAGAAGGATTGTTTCTGACATTGCTTGAAGAAATTGGTACAACCGAGTGGATTCGAACCACCGACCCCTACCATGTCAAGGTAGTGCTCTAACCAACTGAGCTACGGTTGTATTGTTTTGAAGTGTTAAACTACTTGATGTGTTTTAACGGCGGTTATCTTATGTATCGGGCCGTTAAAATGCAAGGCGTTTTTTAACAGAACTCACTGATTGAATGATTTGTGTACGTTTATCACAATCTTGGTTAAATGCTAATTGTATTTAATGATTATGTTTATTAGTCTTAAACAATCGTTTAAAACAGAACCCTCACTTTATATGACCAATAAGAGTAGTACCAAAGATAAGATCTTAGATGCGGCAGAGCATTTATTTGCCATAACGGGTTTTGCTGAAACCTCTATGCGTCAAATAACCAGTAAGGCCAATGTTAATTTAGCGTCGGTAAACTACCACTTTGGTTCTAAAAAGGATTTGATCCAAGCTGTGATGGACAGATACTTGTCTCAATTTCTACCGCAGCTATTAGGTAAAATCCAACAGTTAAGCCAAAGCCAACCTGATTACTAAATTACTCAACTGTGCAGCTGCTTTAAACAGCCGTTACTGGATTTGGAAAAAATCAATACGCACGGCTCAGTGTACTTTTTACAAATGTTAGGAAGAGGGTATGTGGATTACCAAGGGCATTTACGTGTTTTCATTACAGATAAATATGGTTCTGCGTTAAGCCAAATTCAGCAAGCGTTTCATAAAACCAAGCCTGAACTCACACCTGCGGATTTATTCTGGCGTTTACATTTTATTTTAGGCACCTCGGTTTTTACTTTGGCGGCTTCTCATGCCTTGTCGGATATATCAAACAAAGACTTTCATCAAAAAATGAACACAGAGCAAATTATTGATGAGTTATTACCATTTTTAGCCGCAGGGTTTATAAACTCATGATCAAAAAATCTAGCGTGATGATGGACTTAGAAGGCACTGTGTTAGCAGAAGACGAGAAAGTCATGTTAGCTAATCCGCTTATTGGCGGCTTAATTCTGTTTAGTCGTAACTTTGAAAGTTCTAAACAGCTCATTCAATTAATAAAAGACGTACGCCAAGCGGCAAAACAACCAATTGTTATTGCGGTTGATAATGAGGGCGGGCGAGTACAACGTTTTAAAACCAACGGTTTTACGCCTATTCCAGCAATGGGTAAACTTGCACCTTTCTTTGAAAACGCGGTTGAAGCAAAAGATAAAGATGCAGTTGATATAGCTGAACAAGTGGGTGAGTTAGCTTGGTTGTTAGCGTCTGAATGTCTTGCCCATGGTATTGATGTGTCGTTTTCACCAGTGCTGGACTTAGAACGTGGCTCTGCGGTTATTGGTGATCGGTCATTTAATACTGATTTGCAGCTGGCGACTCAATACGCAACCTATTGGTGTGATGGTTTGGCCAAAGCAGGTATGGCTTCAATTGGTAAACATTTTCCAGGTCATGGTAGCACCAAAGAAGACTCACATATTGCTGCTCCAGTTGATACTCGTTCATTTGAAAAGTTAGAGCAGACAGACATGGCGATATTTTCCACTATGATAGGCAGCAACAAATTACAAGGTATTATGCCTGCTCATGTTCGCTTTAGTGAGATTGATGAAAATCCAGCTGGTTACAGTGCGCATTGGTTACAAACAATTTTAAAACAACAGTTAGGTTTTAACGGCGTGATCTTCAGTGATGACTTATCTATGGTTGGCGCAGGTGAACATTTGTCTTATGCAGAAAAAGCATTAAAGGCGGTCAATGCAGGTTGTGACATGGTATTAATTTGTAATAACAAAAATGCCGTACAGCAAGTGTTGGCTGAGCTAACCGATAAAGTAACGGAAACGCAATCTAACGCGTTAAGTTTATTATCTAATACTGAGATTGATTTAATTAAGTTGCAAGACTCCAAGCGTTGGAGAAACGCGGTAGATTTAGCTCAAGCTATTAATGAATAACTCATACCTTATATCTAAACCTTTCAATAAGGCTATTAAATGAACGATACAAGCAATGGTAATTTACATTTTTGGCTCGCTCCAATTTCTGCCATTGTGGCTTACTTTATTGCCGTCGGATTTGGACAGACACCACAAATTGCTATTACCCTCGCCATCACTATTTGGGTTGGTTACTGGTGGATAACAGAAGCAGCCCCAATTCCATTTACCTCCTTGTTGCCCTTTGTGTTATTACCCGCATTTGGTGTTATTGATCACAAAGAAGCGTCATCCTCATTGGGTGATCACGTTATTGTTTTATTAATGGGCGCATTTTTAATGGCAAAAGCATTGGAAACATCCGGTGTGCATAAAAGAATAGCGTTTAATATCATTAAGTTTATTGGCGGTACAAGCGCATTTAGGATAGTGCTGTCATTTATGGTCGCCAGTGCTTTTTTATCAATGTGGATTTCAAATACTGCTACCGTTTTAGCATTATTACCGGTAGCGACGGCAATAGGTCTTTCTAGTAATGATAAGCAATTTACTATTGCGCTACTGTTAGGGTTAGCATATTCCGCGTCAATAGGCGGAGTAGGTACGCTTATAGGTACGCCACCTAACGTAATATTTGCGTCCGTATATGACAACTTTTCTGGTCATGAATTTGGTTTTGTAGAGTGGATGAAGATAGGTATTCCTATTGTTATTATCACTATTCCAATTGTTGCATATTGGTTAACAAGAGGAACCAAGTTAACATCTAAAATCATCTTGCCGCAGATGTTTAAATGGTCAGTCAGTGAAAAACGTGTATTGACAATATTCGGACTTGTGGCTTTTTTATGGATCACCAGAAGTAACCCGTTTGGTGGTTGGTCAGAGTTAATTGGAATCAACTCTATTGGCGACTCTACCATTGCATTACTTGGTGTTGTATTAATGGCTACAGTTAAAGGCGAGGGTAAGGTTCCTTTACTAACTTGGGATAAGGCCAAAACTATTCCTTGGGATATGTTGTTATTATTTAGTGGAGGGATCTGCCTTGCAAAAGGCTTTAGCGCTTCAGGCTTAAGTGAATTAATTGGCCAGCTCATGTCAACGGCATTAGATTTACCTATTTTCCTGGTGTTATTAATATTAACGCTATCGTTATCGTTTTTAACGGAAGTGACTTCTAATACCGCCACAGCGACGTTATTTATGCCAATATTGGCAAGTGTCGCGTTAACGAAAGGTTTACCATTAGAACTGATCATGATACCAGCGGTAATTTCCTGTAGTTTTGCGTTTTGTTTACCCGTTGCAACTGCACCAAACTCCGTTGTATTTGCCTCTGGGCAGATCACAATAAAAGACATGGCTAGAAACGGCATCATGCTTAATTTGATTGGGGCGCTAATTGTATCAACAGTATGTTGGGCTCTAATTTAAACTAACTTAGTCAGTAACATAGCCAAAGGTCTAATATAAACCCAAGTGTTATTTCTTTATTCTTTAGTCCATATAAAGTTTAAGGATATACCTCATGAGTTACCAAGCCGAGTACGAGCGTTCAAAATCAAACCCAACTGAATATTGGCAACAACAGTCAAAATTAATAGACTGGTATCAGGCACCTACAAATATTCTTAGCCAAGACCAAAATGAATTTTATCATTGGTATGCTGACGGCACGCTCAATACTTCTTATTTAGCCCTAGATTTTCATGTCAATAAAGGACGTGGTGATCAAACCGCATTAATATATGACTCTCCTGTTACCAACACGAAGGAGAAATATACATACTCAGAGCTTAAAACGTTAGTCGCTAAATTTGCTGACGTTCTAGCCAAACAAGGTGTAACTAAAGGCGACAGAGTATTGATTTACATGCCGATGATCCCTCAAGCGGCTATTGCTATGTTAGCTACCGCAAGACTTGGGGCTATTCATTCTGTAGTTTTTGGTGGCTTTGCACCACATGAGCTGGCCGTTAGGATAGACGATGCAACACCAAAGGTTGTGATAACAGCCAGTTGTGGCGTCGAAATTGAAAAAATCATTCCATACAAACCTATGATAGATAAAGCATTTGAAGACTCAAGTTATAAACCTAAAACGTGTATTGTGTATCAAAGAGACTTACTTAAGGCTGAGCTCATTCAGCCAAGAGATGTAGATTGGAAATCGGCTATGACAAACGCCACAGAACACGCTCCAGTTCCTGTACTTGGCTCTGACCCTTTATACATACTTTATACTTCTGGCACTACTGGTAAACCTAAAGGCGTGGTTAGAGAAAACGGTGGGCATGCCGTTGCAATGAAATACTCGATGGACGTTAATTATGGAATGAAACCCGGCGATGTGTTTTGGGCTGCATCTGATGTTGGGTGGGTAGTAGGGCATTCGTATATTGTTTATGGGCCATTGATCAGCGGCTGCGCAACCATACTTTATGAAGGTAAGCCAATTAAAACACCCGACGCTGGTGCTTTTTGGCGTGTATGTGAAGAGTATAAAGTAAATGCTTTATTCTCTGCGCCAACGGCTTTTAGGGCGATTCGTAAAGAAGATCCTAATGGAATTGAAATATCAAAATATAACCTGCAATCGCTAAAACGTTTATACCTTGCGGGAGAACGTTTAGACCCAGCCACTTATCATTGGCTAAAAGACATAACTCATTTACCTGTAATTGACCATTGGTGGCAAACTGAAACTGGCTGGCCTATTGCAGGAATACCTGTTGGGATAGAAGAGCTATCAGCAAAAGAAGGAGCCGCAGGTGTTGCAACCCCAGGGTTTCAGGTAGAAATTTTAGATTCAGACGGTGATACTGTTGAACAAGGTGAGTCTGGTTATATTGCCATTAAACTTCCTTTACCACCAGGTTGTTTACCAACTATTTGGAATGATCCTGAGCGTTTTAAAGCAGGCTATCTAAATAGCTTCCCAGGTTACTATGTTACTGGAGATGGCGGGTATATTGACCAAGAAGATTACCTTTTCATCATGGGTCGTACAGACGATGTTATAAACGTGGCAGGTCATCGTTTGTCTACTGGTGAAATGGAAGAAGTTATTTCAAATCATAAAGACGTTGCTGAGTGTGCCGTTATTGGTATTAAGTGCACATTAAAAGGACAAGTTCCTTTAGCTCTTATTGTGTTGAAAAATGGTGTTGTTCAAACCTCAAATGTACATGTGGAACTTAAAGAACTTATACGTGAACAAATAGGTGCTATCGCTTCATTAAAAGACGTATTAACCATAGATAGGTTGCCTAAAACGCGTTCAGGAAAAATATTAAGAAAAGTAATGCGCCAAATGATAGATGGTGACGAGGTGCAAGTACCATCTACAATAGATGATATGAGCATTTTAGATGAGTTGAAAATTGGATTTGATCTGATTACCGTGGACTAGGTACTTTTGAGCAGGCACAAAAAAGGGCAGTTAATACTGCCCTTACTATTATTGAAGTAAATTCTTACCTGTTTAGCTTACGCTAGTTCAGCTAAACACATTTCTTCAGTAATTTGGTCACACCATTGTTTAACACGTTTTTCTGTTAACTCTGGTTGTCTGTCTTCATCAATACCTAAACCAACAAAGTGACTATCATCAGCCAAGCCTTTAGATGCTACGAAATCGTAACCATCTGTAGACCATTGGCCCATAACAATTGCGCCTTTTCCTTCAACAATGTCACGAACCATGCCCATCGCGTCTAAGAAATACTCAGCGTAATCTTCTTGGTCACCACAACCAAAGATAGCAACTAACTTACCGTCAAAGTCTATTTCTTCTAACTCAGGGAAGAAATCATCCCAATCACATTGAGCTTCACCGTAGTACCAAGTTGGAATTCCGAATAATAATAAATCATATTCAGCAATTTCTTCTTTTGTGCTTTTAGCTATGTCATGAATATCAACTAAACCTTTACCTAATTGCTTTTGGATTAGTTTTGCAACATGTTCAGTGTTTCCAGTATCGCTACCAAAATAAATGCCTACACTAGCCATTTGGTTAACCTTCTATAAATTTTCTAATGAATTGTTTATTAATTCTGCTAAAAGCTCACTTCGGCTTATGCCTTTGTCAGCAGCTATCACAGAGGCTTTATCGTACATTTCTCTGTGTAATTTAATTTCTACTCGTTTAAGACCATTTTGTTTGTCGCGAACTAACTGATTTTTTTTGTTAATTCGCATTTGTTGCTCACGACTATACGGCGAGCTTTTTGGTCTACCACGTTGTTTATCTGTTGCAAATAAATCGATAGTGGCTCTATCTACGCTAACTTTTGCCATTATGCCAATCCGTTCATTTGCCAATATGCTTGTATTAGACCTTTAACAACAAAGCCAAAACAGCCTAAAAATAAAACTAACCAAACAAATGCTTTACCATAAAATGGTACATCACCTTTGTTCAGTACATCTTTAATTGCCATGCCAATGAAGAAAAAAATAGCAGCAAAAAAAAGATTTAAACCAATTAACTCGGCTAATTCAAATTGCTCGGGCGTCATAGAGTTGTCTTATCCATTGTTTTAAATATCTTATCTAATCAGTAATCGTTTTCCCTGATCTGGATCAGTAAAATAACTTATCAGACCTAAACGGCGCAGGAGTGTAGCAAATTTATCGATGTAATTCAGCAACTATGCTAAAAAATCTCGACATATTTTTATAAACGCAGTTGGCTTTTCCGCGTGTAACCAGTGTCCGGCATTCCGAATCACTTTCACACTCACATTTTCGAAACGCGTTACTATTTCATTTTTATGCTCTGGTAATACATAATTAGAGCCACCCCCTATGATATATAGTGTAGGGCGGTTAAATGTGAGATTGGAATTACCTTTTATTAGGTTTGGATATCCTAATTCTAATGCATTCAAATCAAAGCGCCATTTCCAACCAACTTGTGGTTTTTCAGCACGGGTTAAACTTTTTAACAAAAAACCTCTTATCCCAATATCATCAATGTATTGAGCTAATATTTCATTCGCTTGTTGACGGTTTTCTAATTGCATTAAATTAATCGCATTTAAACCAGCCATAATATGGTCGTGCCTGTTGGTGTATTGAACAGGGGCAATATCAGCCACAATTAATTTATCCACTCTGACATTTTCTAGTAGTGCAATTTCCATTGCTATTTTTCCACCCAGGGAATGTCCCAACAAACTAAATGTGGATAGATTGTGTTCGTTCGCAAATTCAATAACCGCTTTAGCCATATTAGTTAATGTAAGTGGTGAAGGTGTAGTTGAGTCGCCATGTGCAGGTGCATCTATTAAGTAAACCTTAAATTGATCTGATAAGGCTTTTGCTATTTGTTTTAGATTATCTGAGGTGCCAAATAAACCGTGAATAACTATTAAAGGTTTACCCTGACCTAATACTTGATGCGAAATTGTCATATTTAATACCTGAATTCAAAGAAATAAGTGACTGAAAAATAAAATTAACGGTTCAATCTAGACCAGAAGTAAGGTATTTTCTTATAGCGTTTAACAATATGCAATTGGACTTTTATATAATATCTTTTATATCATTCTTTTTATTAATATTATGTAAACAATATTGCAATCTGACATTCTCTAAACTTTAGATCCAAACTGTGTAGATCCAAATTATGAAAAATATTCAAATCGAAGAAGACTTATACCATTACATCGCATCACAAACTCAGAATATAGGCGAAAGTGCCTCTGAAATTCTAAGACGTTTATTATTAGGTGATGCTAATGCACCGACCCCTGCAATTGCAGAAGCTATTACACCACCTATAACGTTAACTGCGCCAATTATTCAAACAGTATCTCCAACAACAGTTGAACAACAGGTTGAAGCTCAATCATCGCCAATTATCGTTGAAGAGCCTGCTCCAGAAATTGCTATTGAAGAAGGTTCAGTGTTTAACTTTATCAATCAAGAAGAAGTAACAACACAAAAGGGTGCTGTTGGCCGATTTCTGTTTTTATTAGCCGCATTACACCGCGCCCACCCAAAAAACTTTATGAAAGTATTGGAGGTCAAAGGCCGTGAACGAGATTATTTTGCAACTAGCTCTGAAGAACTAGAAGCACACGGTAGTAGTATTAAGCCAAAGGAAATCCCAGACAGTTCTTTTTGGGTTGTAACTAACAATAACACCCCAAGAAAAAAGCTGATCATTAACGAAGCAGCTTTAGCACTCGGTTACAGCACAGACCAAGCCGAAAAATTAAGAGACTTTATTTAACAGAATATTAAAAGAGTTTTAAAAAATTTAACTCTATGTAAAGGAAGATCAAGTGGCAAATCATCCAAATGCAGGTAAACCGGCTCAAAAATCTGACTTGGTAAACGTACCTAGGTTAATGTCTAGTTATTACTTAAATGAGCCAGATGTTGTTAAATATCCTGAACAAAAGGTCTCTTTTGGCACATCTGGACATAGAGGTAGTGCGCTTAACACGACATTTAATGAATCTCATATCTTAGCGGTAACCCAAGCTATATGTGACTACCGTATAGAAAAACATTATGAAGGCCCATTATTCTTAGGTTTTGACACTCATGCTTTATCAGAAGCTGCATTTAATTCAGCTATTGAAGTGTTAGTCGCCAATGAAGTAGAAACCATAGTGCAAACAGGACGTGGCTTTACCCCAACACCTGTTATTTCAAACCTGATCATTCAATATAACAACGAACATCCTTCGTTTTTGTCTGACGGTATTATTATTACACCGTCGCATAATCCACCTGAAGATGGCGGAATCAAATACAATCCACCACATGGCGGCCCTGCGGATAGTGAAGTAACCAATTGGATCCAAGACAGAGCTAACCAATTGTTAATCGATGATTTAGAAGATGTTAAAATTTACCCGTTCTCTCAAGCATGGAAAACAGGCTATGTAAAAGAACAAAATTTTATAGAGCAATACGTTGAAGGCCTTAATAGTGTTATTAATTTTGACGCGATAAAAAAAGCCGGTGTAAAACTTGGAGTAGATCCATTAGGTGGTGCAGGTATTGAGTATTGGCCAGTGATCAAACAAACCTATGGCATTGATCTTACTTTAGTGAACGAAAATTTAGATCCAACCTTTGGTTTTATGACGTTAGATAAAGACGGTAAAATCCGTATGGATTGTTCGTCGGCATCTGCAATGGCAAGTTTGATTAGTATCAAAGATGACTTTGATATCTCAGTTGCTAACGATCCAGATTATGACCGTCACGGAATCGTCACTCAAACACATGGGCTAATGAACCCTAATCACTATCTAGCTGTTTGCATTGATTATTTAAGCAAGAATAGACCAGATTGGGACCCAGCTTTAAAAATTGGTAAAACGCTGGTCAGCACCTCATTGATTGACCGTGTTGCAGCGGCTAATAATAAAGACGTGTTAGAAGTCCCTGTTGGCTTTAAATGGTTTGTTGATGGATTAACCAATCATCACATTATGTTTGGCGGAGAAGAAAGTGCAGGCGCTAGTTTCTTAACTAAAGCGGGCGATGTTTGGACTACGGACAAAGATGGTATTATTTTAGCCTTGTTAGCGGCAGAAATATTAGCGGTAACAGGTAAAAATCCATCACAGTATTACGATGAATTAACTGAGTTACACGGCAAACCAATTTACAAACGTATAGATGCACCAGCCAATCCTGAGCAAAAATCGGTATTGAGTCATCTTGAACCGTCAGATATTACGTCTACAGAACTTGCTGGTGAAAAAATTGAAGCTATTTTGACAGAAGCTCCGGGTAATGGTGCTTCAATTGGTGGATTGAAAGTAGTGACCAAAAACGGTTGGTTTGCAGCAAGACCATCAGGAACTGAAAATATTTATAAAATATATATGGAAAGTTTCTCAGGTGAAGCTCATTTAGCGGCTATAGAGCGAGAAGCACAAGCTATAGTTTCTCAAGCCTTTACTTCTGCTGGGTTATAACGTAATAAACATACACAAAAATTGATAATATAATAAGTCATCAAATTTATGATGGCTTTTTTATTATCAATTTGTAACATATTTAAAATATATATATGTCAAACTACAGTCCTTGTAACAAAATTAGTAAACCAGTTGTGTCTATGAATAAAATACCTAATCACGATTTTTTAACGTTAACCAGAGAAAATGAAAAACATTTAGCACCTTTTACTATCGAGCATAACCAATATGTAATTGAAGTTTGGGACACAGGTGTTATTTACTTTGCTCCAAAAATATCAAGTTCTAGTCCACGACAAAAAGCCATTGTGTTGTCCAGTGCTATTCACGGTAATGAAACTGCACCAATAGAAATTTGTAATGACATCATTACTGACTTACTCACTAATAAAATTAATCTGAAACATCCAACCCTGTTTATATTTGGCAATCCACCAGCGATAAACATAGGCGAACGTTTTGTAGAGGAAAATCTAAATCGACTATTTAGTGGTATGCAATCAGCCAATGACAAGTCATTGGTACTGGAGCAAAATAAAGAAAGAATACGAGCCGCTCAATTAGAACAATTTGTTACTGACTTTTATCAACAGCACCTTGGTTTAGAACGCTCTCATTATGACTTACATACCGCCATTAGAGATTCAGCTCACGAAAAGTTTGCGGTACATCCATTTATTGATGGTAAGCCTTGGAGTAAGGAGCAGTTTGAAATATTAAGAAGTATGGGCGTGACTACATTTTTACTTATGCAAAAACCATCTACTACCTTTAGTTATTATTCATCTAAGGTCCATGGAGCCAACGCATTTACAATTGAATTAGGTAAGGTAAGGCCATTTGGTGAGAACGACCAATCTAAGTTTGCAGCATCCAAGACTACATTAATCAACTTAATCAGTGGTATGGAAGTTGACCCAACTGTGTTTAATGCAATCAATTATCAATTCATGTCTGTCCATAAAGAAGTGGTTAAACATAACGAAACTTTCAAACTCACTTTTGCTGATGATGTAGCCAATTTTACAGCATTTAACAAAGGTGATGTACTGGCAACGGAAGATAGTATTGAGATAAAAGCAGATCAAAACGGTGAGGCTATCGTATTCCCAAATGCTCACGTTGCAAATGGACAAAGAGCTATATTAACTGTTGTTCCAATTAATATAGAAGATAACTTGATTTAACCTGCTTAGTATTAATTGAATTTAAATTTTTATGTCTGTTATTAACACTATTTAAATAAGACCCTAGCATTTTAAATAAAGCACTTAACTAAAAAAAGATTAAGTGCTTTATATTTTAACTAGCTCTTACATAAATTCACTTCACTTCAGGATAGTTAATTAAAAACGTAATAATAAAGATAGGCCTAAGTTTTCAGTTGTTATTTTATCTATTTCTGTTTTTTCAAAATCAAACGCAACTGCAACATTTCTATTGAATCCATATCCTATTCCAACCCCAGTCAATAAACTGTTTCCTTTATTGGTTTGTTTTTCAGTGTCGAACACTGCAGAACCATTATCGACTAACGTATCAGTTTCATTATCCCAAGATACCAGGCCTACTTGAGCCTTTAGAAACAAGCTATTATTTATTGGATATGTACCAACTGCACGAATATCTCCGGCAGTTGTGCTGAATTCACCTTTTATATCTGTCTCATTATCAGTAGCCGTAAAGCTGGCGGTGCCAAAAGATGTAAAGCCAACTTCAAAGGCAATGTAATTGTTAAATTGATGCCCCCAAATAATTCTGAAGCCTTCATCAGATAAGTTATCTTCATATTCTAAAGTAGATAATTGAGATGCTTCAATTTGAGGGGATAAATCTAACTCATCATAGCTATTATTTAAAACAGTTACGCCTGCATAATTAAACTGACCGGAGCCTA
>JAWUWS010000028.1:0-9307 GCA_034111705.1 Psychrosphaera sp. | reverse complement strand
ATTATCTGATGCTTATGACATGGTATTAAACGGTTGTGAACTTGGTGGTGGTTCGGTTCGTATCCACAAACAAGATATGCAAGCGCAAGTATTTAAAATCTTAGGTATTAGCGATGAAGAAGCTGAAGAGAAATTTGGTTTCTTATTAGAAGCATTACAATATGGCGCTCCACCGCATGCGGGTTTAGCATTTGGTTTAGACCGTATGCTTATGTTAATGGTTGGCGCAGAGTCAATCCGTGATGTTATGGCATTCCCTAAAACATCAACAGCGGCTTGTCCGTTAACATCAGCACCAGGCTTTGCTAATCCTGCAGCATTAGCTGACCTTGGCATTGATGTAGTTAAAAAAGCAGACTAACTGTTTAATTACATAACTAATTCATTAATTCAATTGGTTATAATACAAAGCCAGTTATTTAGATATAACTGGCTTTGTTGTTTTTAAGTAAGTGATAAGTTAATTTTACAAAAGTTAGTATGTAGCTAGCATAAATGCATGGCAAGTTTAAGGTACATGGCGAGTTTAAGGTAAAAATGACAATAATTTTAGGCATAGATCCCGGCTCTCGCACTACCGGATATGGCATTGTTAAGCAGCAAGGCTCTAAGTTCCATTACGTTGGTAGTGGTTGTATTAGAACCCCTAAGGCAGACTTGTCGATAAAGTTAGATACTATCTTTGCTGGCGTATCTGAAATTATTAAACAATACACTCCAGACACTTTTGCCATTGAACAAGTGTTTATGGCACATAATCCAGACTCTGCATTAAAGTTAGGGCAGGCCAGAGGCAGTGCTATCGTGGCTGCAACCCAAGGTTTACTTCCTGTATTTGAGTACTCAGCTAGACAAATTAAACAAGCGGTTGTAGGAAGTGGTGCGGCAGATAAAAGCCAAGTTCAACATATGGTACAACAGATTTTAAAACTTGATGGTAAACCACAAGCAGATGCTGCAGATGCTTTGGCTGTGGCTATTTGTCATGGCAATACTAATCAAAGTCTAGTTGCAATGGCTGGTGTAGCGCGTAAAACGGTAAGAGGGCGTTTGCGAAAGTAGATATAAGTTCGATACTAGTACAATAAAGTATCATTAATATGTCTAGTTAATGCTCAAGTATTGCTTGGGTTATCGTTTTCAAGGAAATCCGTTATGAACTGTTTAGCCTGCTCTAGCTCATCAAATAATACATCTGTTATCGGTGCTGTAACTCCACAGGCAACCCTTAAGTGTTCTGTTTGAGCTATTGCAATAGGTGATGTTAAAACATAAGCGGATTTTACACAGCCATATAGCCCCATTTTTTTAGCCGCTTCCACTAGTAATTTATAACCATCTGGCGTGGCAGCTTCCACTTCAGTCGAGTGACTAATGTAACCCCAAGGTTTGATTTCTATATTTTCAAATAACGTATCAGTGGTTTTAATTAGATAATCCACCAAAGACGCTGAAACAGGTCCTGTGAACTCAGTTATCATTATATTGTTATCAAAAGCTATTTTTATACTGCCAAACTTATTTTGATAGAAAAACTCTGACATATTTACTCGATAGTTTTTTGTTAATATTTAATATTAAACACCTAAATAATCAGCTCTACAAGATTATATTTAAGAAAAATACTTATGAAGTGTTACATTTTGTTTGGTTATTAATTACTGCTGTTTTTAAGGTTAACTTTTAAATTCATATATAACTGTGTATATTCACAGTAATTTTACTAAGCATAGAACAAAGACATGATAGGACGATTAACTGGCAAAATTGCCGACAAACAAGCCCCCGATGTATTAATAGATGTGAATGGTGTTGGTTACGAAGTACAAATGCCAATGACCAGTTTTTATGAGCTACCTGAAAATGGAGAGCAAGCAACCATATATACTCACTTTGTTGTACGTGAAGATGCACAACTGTTATATGGCTTTGCATCAAAGCAAGAGCGAAGTTTATTTAGACTTTTAATTAAAGCAAATGGTGTGGGGCCTAAACTGGCACTGACTATTTTATCTGGATTAACCGCTGAGCAATTTGTTACATGTGTTGAGCATGATGACGTGACTACGCTAGTGAAATTGCCAGGTGTTGGTAAAAAAACGGCAGAGCGTTTGTTAATAGAAATGCGTGACAGAATTAAAGCCTTGGATGTATCCCCAGAGTTTATGCCTAAAATGTCAATGGAGTCTTCTCTTCTTAAAAGTAATCACTCTGAATTTGAAGATGCGGTTTCTGCTTTAACTTCATTAGGGTATAGTTCACAACAAGCTAATAAAGCAGTGAAATCGGTATACATAGAAGGTGAGGACAGTGAAATGCTGATCCGTAAAGCACTTAAGAATATGTTGTGATGAAATTAAGAGTAGTAAGGTTTTAAATGATTGATGCAGATAGGTTAGTTGGTGCTGAAGCCGTTCGGGAAGATGAAGTCATTGACCGAGCCATACGGCCTAAATTATTAGAAGATTACCAAGGCCAGCCTCATGTTAAAGATCAAATGTCTATTTTCATTGAAGCCGCTACAAAACGCGGTGAAGCCCTTGACCATCTACTGATATTTGGCCCGCCAGGTTTAGGTAAAACAACATTGGCAAATATAGTTGCCAATGAATTAGGTGTCAGTATTAAAACCACCTCTGGCCCGGTGTTAGAGAAAGCAGGTGACCTAGCTGCTCTATTAACTAATTTAGATGAAAATGATGTTTTGTTTATTGATGAAATTCATCGACTTAGTCCAGTCGTTGAAGAGATTTTATATCCTGCCATGGAAGATTATCAACTTGATATCATGATAGGTGAAGGTCCAGCCGCTCGCTCCATTAAATTAGATCTCCCTCCTTTTACACTTATAGGTGCAACTACCCGAGCAGGGGCATTAACATCACCGCTGAGAGACCGTTTTGGAATAGTGCAAAGACTTGAATTTTATAAGATTGAAGATTTAGCTAATATCATAATGCGTTCTGCCAATGTGCTTAATATGGAAATGTGTGAAGTATCTGCATTAGAAATAGCTAAGCGTGCTAGGGGAACTCCTCGTATTGCTAACCGTCTACTAAGGCGCGTAAGAGATTTTGCTGATGTGAAAAATGAAGGGGTTGTTTCAGTTGAAATTGCTAAAAGCGCCCTTGAAATGGTTAATGTAGATAGCCAAGGTTTTGATTATATGGATAAAAAACTTTTATTAACTATGATTGAAAAGTTTGATGGCGGACCTGTAGGTCTAGATAATATTGCCGCAGCTATTGGTGAGGAACGTGACACTATTGAAGATGTGATAGAGCCTTATTTGATACAGCAAGGTTATTTGCAACGCACACCTAGAGGCAGAGTTGCATCACCAAGAGCATATACGCATTTAGGATTTGATTTACCAGATAGAGATCCGATTAAATAAAAACTAAATCAAAGGCTAATAACTAAGAGCTAAATTAATTAGCTCTTTATTTAAATTGGCCTGAATAATGTTTTTATGTAAAAGGGGTAAGCAAAAAAGCTAGACCGAAATTAAGCAAAAAAAAACCCATTCAATATAGAATGGGTCAAAGGGAATAAATTCCAGGGAACATGAATAGGAGAAGTTATTAAATTAATTACTTCAATTCTAAGGGGTGGAACCACCTCAGAAGATGCGGGCATTATAGAGACTAGAGTAATTACTTCAAACTAGAAAAATTGCTTTTTAACATTAGAATAACTAATGTATTTATTTTTTTTGTTTGTTATTTTTAGTTGTTGGTATTAGAAATAATAGCTAAATCCCTTTGAATATAGTGTCTTTTTATTTTTGTTGTTTTTTTGATCGGGTTAGTAATGCTAATGAGTGAGTTTGTTTTTTGTGGCTTTGGAACTTGTTTTTGAATGGTTATTCAAGTCATTGTGCGATAAGTGGATAGTTATGCAGGATAGGTCGTTAAATAGGAGTTATGTTGAGCTTTAAATTACCCATAAGAGTGTATTATGAAGACACTGATGCTGGTGGTATTGTTTATCATGCAAATTATTTGAATTTTTGTGAACGTGCCCGTACCGAATATTTAAGACATTTAGGTATTGAACAAGACTCGTATCTTAAGCAAAATATAGCTTTTGTAGTGAAGAAGATGGAAATTGACTTTCGCTACGCTGCAAGATTTAATGATATGCTTAGCGTAGAAACAATAATTGTTCGTATTAAGCGAGCTAGTGTTGAGTTTTTACAAGAAGTATTTAATGAAAATGAGCAACTTGTGTTTGTCGCTAAAGTACAAGTTGCATGTATTAATTCTTCGGAAATGAAGCCTATGGCCATTCCGAAAGATATTTTAGAGGTTTTACAAAGTGCAAGCTGATATAAGTTTTTGGGGATTGTTTTTGGAAGCAAGTTTTATTGTAAAACTTGTAATGTTAACTTTATTAGGTCTTTCTATCGCATCTTGGGCATTAATTTTCCAACGTAGAAACGTATTGGCTAACGCTGAAAAACAATCAAAAGAATTTGAACAACGCTTTTGGTCTGGCGTTGATTTAGGGCTTTTATACAGCGAAATCACAGTTAAGCCTCAATCATTTGGTTTAGAAGCTTTATTTAAAGATGGCTTTAAAGAATTTGCTAGATTAAAGAAAAACAGCGTAGGCGGAGTTCAGGTTTATATGGAAGGTACGCACAGAGCTATGCGTGTTCGTCTTTCTAAAGAAACTGAGTCTCTTGAAAATCATTTAAGCTTCTTAGCAACAGTTGGCTCAATTAGCCCTTATATTGGCTTATTTGGAACCGTTTGGGGGATCATGAATGCATTCCTTGCACTTGGCCAAGTTCAACAAGCTACATTAAGCATGGTTGCTCCTGGTATTGCAGAAGCGCTTATCGCAACAGCTATGGGCTTATTCGCGGCTATTCCTTCTGTACTTGCTTACAACAGTTTTGCTCGTAGAGTTGAAATGTTAGAGACGAACTATATTAACTTTATTGAAGAATTCTCTAATCTTCTGCATAGAGAAGTTACTGCAAGTACTCCGGTATAAAATATATTATGCAAATTATTAGAACTAAACGAAAACCTGTGGCAGAAATAAACGTTGTGCCATATATCGATGTCATGCTGGTGCTTTTGATCATTTTTATGGTTACTGCACCATTAGTTACTCAAGGCGTTAAAGTAGATTTGCCTCAGGCAACAGCCGAACCTTTAGATCAAGATTCAAAACCTCCAATGATCGCCTCTATTAATGCAAAAGGCGAATATTTCCTAGCGACAGGGAGTGAAACTAATGAGCCTATGTCTGTAACAGATTTAGCCGTTGTTGTTGCAGCTCGTTTACAAGAAGATCCTGATACCCCTGTAATTGTTAAAGCAGATCGTTCTATTGAGTATAATTATGTGATTGAGTTAATGACATTATTACAAAGAGCTGGCGCACCTTCAGTTGGATTGATGACGGAGCCAAAACAATAATGCAAACTCAGGAATACCTTATTCATATATTTAAATCATTTGGCGTTCATATCTTTTTTGCTGTTATTTTAGCATTAAGTTTTAATTTTACTGCACCAGAAAAAAAAGTAGAGCAACCAGAGATTTCAGCAATAGACGCTGTTGTTATTGACCAAGTCTCGCTAGATAAGCAAGTTAATAAGATTAAACAGCAAAAACTAGATGCCAAAGCCGCAGAAGAAAAACGAGTTAAAGATTTAGAAGATAGAGCGAAACAGGCTAAAACTAAATTAGAGTCCCTAGAATCTCAAAAGAGTAAGAGCGAGCGAGCCGCTGCTGCAGCAAAGAAAAAAGCAATTGCAGAAAAGAAGAAAGCAGAAGTTGAAAAGAAAAAAGCAGATAATGCTAAGAAAGAGCGAATAAAACGTGAACAAGAAGCGGATAAAGCCAAGAAAGATGCTTTAGTTGCTAAAAAGAACAAAGAAGCTCAAGAGAAAGCGGCAGAAGATGCAAAAAAGAAAAAAGAAGCTGAACAAAAAGCGTTAAAAGAAGCCGAAGCTCTGCGTGTCAAAAGAGAGAAAGAAGCTAAACTGAAAAAAGAACGTGAAGCTAAAGAAGCAGCAGAGCAAGCCATCCGAGAAAAAATGATGCAGGAGCAATTAGCTCAAGAGCAAAGTGCTCGTAATAAAGTGCGTCAAAAGTATGTATTAACGGAAACACAAAAGTATACAGCATTAATTAGGGGGAGAATTCAGCAGTACTTTATTGTTGATGATTCCATGAAAGGGCAGTCGTGTAATTTAAATATTAAACTCGCATTTAGTGGGCTTGTCACCAGTGTAAATATAATATCTGGTGATAATAAAGTATGTGAAGCTGCAAAACGTGCTGTATTAAAAGCAGAGACATTGCCAGTTTCAAAAGAACCGGACGTATATCAAGAATTAAAAGACATTAGTCTAACTGTGGAGCCAACATTTTAGTATGAATCGATTAGGTTTAGTATTTTTATCCGTTATTTGTTTAGTGTGGTCAAAGCCTTCATTAGCAAAATTAGAAATTGTTATTACCGAAGGTGTAAATACCGCTCGTCCTATTGCAATTGTTCCTTTTAAATATAATGGTACGGCTAAATTACCATTCAATTTCTCTGAAATTGTTGCTGCTGACTTGATGAGGAGTGGTAAGTTTAGCCCAATCAAAGTAGAAGATATGCCACAATTACCTAATACTGACGGTGATGTGGATTATTCATCTTGGGTTTCTTCTGGTGTTGAAGCAATACTGGTTGGCACTATTGAAGATGAAAATTTAGATAGATTCACGGTAAAGTTTGAATTAATTGATGTGCTTAGAGGGCAAATTACGGGCGGTACAGTTCAAGCATTAAAAAATGGCCGTTTAGTGGAAACTAAAGATCATATAATGTTTGAGCGTAAAGTGATCATTGCAACTAGCCAGTTTAGATATTATGGTCATAGAATAAGCGACATCGTTTATGAACAACTAACTGGCGAACGTGGCGCCTTTTTAACTAAAGTGGCATACATTACTATTGCATATGATGATGTTTACCCATACAAGTTAGTCGTTGCAGATTATGATGGCGCAAATGAAATTGAATTAGTTAAGTCTCCAGAGCCATTAATGTCACCTTCATGGTCACCTGATGGTAAAAAGTTAGCTTATGTAACGTTTGAAAATAGTCGTTCACAGGTTTATATCCAAGATATCTATACGGGAAAACGAGAGCTACTAACCTCTTATGATGGTATTAATGGTGCGCCAAAGTGGAGCCCTGATGGTAAAAGCTTAGCGCTTGTATTATCAAAAGATGGGAATCCAGAGTTATATTTATTGCAATTGAGCAATAAAAGATTGACTAGATTGACGAATAATAGAGCGATTGATACTGAACCTAGTTGGTCACCAGACGGACAATTTGTCATTTTCAGTTCAGAACGGGGTGGTAAAGCGCAGCTTTATAGCGTAGATTTAGCAACTAAGCGAGTAAAACGCCTGACTTTTGATGGAGATATGAATTTAGGTGGCTCACTTACACCTGATGGTAAACATCTGGTTATGGTGAATCGAACTCGTGGTAATTACCATATTGCCAAAACAGAATTAGAGTCAGGAAATTTTCAAGTCCTGACAAAAACTAGACTTGATGAAAGTCCAAGTATAGCGCCAAATGGCTCAATGATTATATACAGCACCATGCATGGTAGCGGTCAAGTATTAGCATTGGTGTCAATAGATGGACGCTTTAAAGCAAGATTACCGGCTTCAAAAGGGCAAGTTAAATCGCCTGCATGGTCGCCATTTTTAAATTAACAACAACGTCTTAATAAGGGTATAACAATGCAATTCAGTGCAATTACCAAAGCTTTACTTATCGCGGTTCCAGCTTTAGTTTTAACAGCGTGTGGCGCTACATCTGATTCGTCAGAAGGTAAGTCACAAACAACTAATACAGAAGCTGAACAAGCTCAAACAGAAGGTTTGGATACTCAAACTGGTGTTGTTGAAGTTGAAACTTTAGAAGTTGCTAAAACTCCTGAAGAATTACAACAAGACGCTTTTGACGCATTACGCCAACAACAAACGATTTATTTCGATTATGATAAATCTACAGTTGATAGCGAATTCGTTGCGTTATTAGAAGCTCACGCTGATTACTTAACTAAAAACCCAGCGGCTAAAGTAATGATTGAAGGCCACTGTGATGAACGTGGTACTCCAGAATATAACATAGCACTAGGTGAGCGCAGAGCTAAAGCTATTGTTCAGTACTTACAAAGCTTAGGTGTTTCTGCTGAACAAATGACTACTGTATCTTACGGTGAAGAGAAACCTGTTGATTTGTCTCGTACAGACGCTGGTTTTTCTAAAAATCGTCGTGCAGTTTTAGTATATTAATAGGTAAAAACGACACAATATGAAATTCTCTTTAATTTCTTTACTTGTGGTTAGTGGTGCAGCATATTCTGCTGCACCCAATAACGATATGTCCACTTCTGCTATGGCTGAGCAATTAAACCAATTAAAACGGTTAATGCAAGCTCGTGGTGCCGCTCAGATTAATTTGCAACAACAGGTTGTTGAATTGCAGAATGAACTTAGCGAGTTAAAAGGCGAGTCCGAAACCCAAGCTCATAAATTAGATCAAATTGTTGACCGACAAAGAGAACTCTACATAGAGATCGAACGTCGTTTAACTAACATACAAGCTCCTCAACAAGCTCCTGCAGCCACTAACTCTACATCACCAGCTGAAAGTTCGTATAGTGTATCGTTAAGTGAAAGTGACGCTTATGATCAAGCGGTTAATTTAATTTTAAAAGAACGCCGTTATGATGAAGCAATCCCAGAATTTAAAAGTTTTATTAAAAAATTCCCTAAATCTGTTTATATAGCAAACGCTCATTATTGGTTAGGTCAGTTATTGTTTAATAAGTCTTTGTTCAATGATGCTAGAAGTCATTTTGATCAAGTTATACGATACTTCCCTGACTCCAGTAAACGCAGTGACTCAATGCTAAAACAGGCAACTGTTATGCAAAAGTTAGGCGATAAAGCGGCTGCTAAAGCTCTTTTTGAACAAGTTATTAGTGAGTATCCTGATTCAACCTCAGCCTCGTTAGCAAAATCTAGATTAAGTGCTTTATAAAATAGATAATTGTATTTTTTGAGCACTTTGACTGAAAATTAGGCTAAAAGCCCGATAATTAAAATATTTGCTAAAATAACTTGCACAGAAAATTTAAATAAGTATTATATGCGCCCGCAGCAACGGGAAGATTCATCTTCTAATTGTTGTGGATAGAGTGGGTCATTAGCTCAGTTGGTAGAGCAGTTGACTTTTAATCAATTGGTCGATGGTTCGAATC
>JAWUWS010000027.1:0-9427 GCA_034111705.1 Psychrosphaera sp. | reverse complement strand
CATAGCGATTAACAGTACTTTTAATGACAGCGTATTTCTTACATTATTAGTTGCAAATTTCATAATATTTCCTAATAAAAACCTGTTCAAATACTATCCAATAAAAAACGAAAAGCAAGAGCTTAATACACGCATTAAAATCTTATGTCGTGAAAAAAATCTAGTAAGGACAATTTGTTACATGATTATAATGCTGGTTAACTTGCTGTAGCTGTATGATATTACGCTTTAGTAACAAGGGTTTTCTCTAGGATTTTATATAGCTCACTGCCTTGGTCTTGTTGGTTTGGTTTTATGGTAATGACTTGAGTTAGCTTTATGGGCGAGATTTAATCTCAGCTCAATGCTTTTATTGTGGTAATAGTTAATTTTATTTTCTTATGAATGCGTCCAAACGGTAATTACCCTTAATAGTTTATTAAGGGTAATTACCGGATTAAGTCTATTTAACACTCAAATTCAGATAACCAACGTTTTAATGCTTCTTGTAATTTACTTGGATTTACTGGTTTAGAAACAAAGTCATCCATACCTGCAGCTAAACATTTCTCCTTATCACCTTGCATTGAATTTGCAGTCATCGCTATGATTGGGATCCGTCGATTAACAACTTTAGCCTCCTCAATACGAATTTGTCTAGTCGCTTCATAACCATCCATTACTGGCATTTGACAATCCATTAGGACTAAATCAAACGGTAACTGATTTAAAGAATGTAACGCTTCTTGTCCATTTGCAGCTAAGTCGACTTTAACACCAAACTTTTCCAATAAACCTTGTGCAACCTTCTGATTAACTGGATTATCCTCAACCACTAATATTCTTGCTTCAAACTGAGAGTATTTACGAGCACTATATTCGGTAATTAATGATTGCTCTGGCGAATTAACTCCAGCTATTGTCATTAAACTGCTGTAAAGAATGGACTGATCTATTGGCTTATTAAGATACCCACTAAAACCGGCAGCCTTTAACTTTTTAGCATCCCCACGTTTACCTTGCGATGTAAGCATCATCAAACTGGTATTTGAAGAAATACTGATGTCCGCTTTAATTTTAGTAGCCAGTTGAAAACCATCCATTTCTGGCATTTGCATATCAAGTATAGCGATATTATAAGGAGCGCCTTTCTCAACCGCTTCCGTTAGCATTTCTAAAGCGAGATTACCGCTATCGACCAAAGTATGCTCAACTTTCCAATTAGTAAATAGTAAACCTAATAAAGTTCGGTTTGTTAAATTATCGTCAACAACCAGTATTTTTTGGTTGTGTAAGCTGTCATAAGACTCTGTGCTAAGCTTTTTAGTAGAGTTAGCTACATTAACTGTAAACCAAAATGTTGAACCTTCACCCTCAACACTTTTTATTCCTATTTCACCGCCCATCAATTCAACTAATTGCTTACTTATTGATAAGCCTAATCCTGTACCACCATATTTACGAGTAGTTGAACCATCAGCCTGACTAAAACGTTCAAACAATTTATGTTGTTCAGCTGCGGAAAGACCTATACCGCTGTCAG
Organism: Psychrosphaera sp.; assembly: GCA_034111705.1. Classification (GTDB taxonomy): domain Bacteria; phylum Pseudomonadota; class Gammaproteobacteria; order Enterobacterales; family Alteromonadaceae; genus Psychrosphaera. The sequence continues at coordinate 7,905 of JAWUWS010000027.1, read as the reverse complement.
TAACTTCAAAGAAAAGCGAGTTTGACTGCAAAGTACACTCTTGTACTTCACAGTGCACTGACACTTCCCCTTCTTCAGTAAATTTAATCGCATTGCCAACCAAATTATTAAGTATTTGACGTATACGTCCAGGATCACCAACAAATGACCGAGGCGGCATCAAGTTTGCGGGGCATATAAGCTCTAGTCCTTTATTGTGAGCCTGAAAAGCCAGGCTACTACCAAGGTCGTGTAACAATACCGACAAATCAAATTCAAGAGGTTCAAGCTCCAACATACCAGCTTCTACTTTGGAATAATCAAGAATGTCGTTAATTACATTTAGGAGCGATTCCGCACTGTTTTTTACTGTTTTGGCAAAGTCACGCTGTTCTTTGTTTAACGGAGTATCAAGTAATAGGTTCGTCATACCAATGACGCCATTCATTGGCGTGCGAATTTCATGGCTCATATTCGCTAAGAAATTAGTTTTTGATTCATTGGCAACATCGGCTTGCTTTTTAGCCTCAGCTAAACGATTAATCGTTTCCTTTTGATGGGTAATGTCGGTACTAATCGAAGTAAAACCACTCAAATTTTTCTGTTCATCATAAAGTGGAACTATGGTGGTATCTACCCAGTAAAGCTGACCATCTTTATCTTTATTTCGCACTTCATCGTGCCAAAATTGATCTTTGTTAATTCCTAAAAGCATATTGCGCCAATAATCTTTTGAATAATTATTAGAGTTTAAAATATCATGATTTTGCCCAATCAGTTCTTCACGGCTATATCCACTGCTTGTACAAAACTTGTCATTAGCGTAAGTGATAAGACCGTTTATATCCGTGACATAAACTAGCGAATGTTGGTCCATTGCATTTTTTTGTGCCGCCAAATCTTGCTGTGCCAAAATCCGTTTATGCTCATTAACAACTCGTGCCGCAATTTCAACTTTGAGTCTTTTGTTCATTCGGAAAAATATAAGAATGATCAATATTAACAATGAAGCGATGGGGGCTCCCCATGCAATAATGGTTGATAACTTGGTTCCCGACTGAACATGTATCGATAGCCAATTATTGGCAATAGCCGCTTTCTGCTTTTCCGTCATAGAAGCAAACGTTTTATTTAAAATAGACACCAGTGGCTCAAGTCCTTTGCGAACAGCCATGTTTAATTTAAGTGTATAGGGGGTAAATGAAGTAATAACCAGATCATCAATTTCATTTCTGTTCATTTCATAATTTATAACCGCAATAGAATCGATAAACGCATCAATCTCACCGGATTGCAGTTTTTTAAGTCCATCTTCAACCGAACCAACATTTACTATATTTATCTTTGGGTGATCTTGATGAATAAGGTTTTTAAACGCAAACCCTTTGACTACCCCAAGATTTTTACCATGTAATGATGATAAGTTCTCAGCATAAAAAGCCGTTTTTTTAATAACTAATACCGAAGGTATTGTAAAATACGATTTAGTGAAATTAATAGACTCCGCTCTTTCTTCCGTATAAAAAACCGCAGACATTATATCAATTTTGCCCTGTTTGAATTGTTCGAATCCATCAGACCAACTCATTCCTAATGTTGGCGTAAAATCAATGTTCAATTCTTGTTCTGCATATTTAATATAATCTGCAGTGATACCGCTATACTCACCTGAATCATCTAAAAATTCAAAGGGCGCCCACATGCTATCAATACCTAAACTAAATGAAGCATGTTCCGACAACCACTTACGTTCAGCTCCTGTTAAAGTAGATACCGTAGACTCAGTCTCAAAAAATGGCTTCAATCTTGGTTGCCATTTTTTTTCTAGGGCTATGATCTTATTAATAGGAATATTTTCTATACCCGCATTCACTTTAGCTAATAATTCAGGTTGTCCCTTAGCCATAAGCCCAAAAACATTATTGGAAACAATAACTTCATCTGAGATTGTAAATACGCCACTTAAGCCTTTTTTAGCTATATGGGCAAAAGCACTGGGTAATTCAGCAACCACCGCCTGAATTTTATTATCTAATAACTGTTCAATTCCTTCATCAAGCTTACTAAAGGTAGATAAGTCGATTTCAGGATACTTTTTTCTTATATAAAATTCTTGATAACTATTTTTTTGAGCGGATATGACTAAATACTTTAAGTCTCTGAGTTTAGATTTTTCGCTAATTGAACGATTATAAATGATGCCCGTGTCCACATTATGAATAGGTACTGAAAAGTCAGCCCACTCCTCCCGTTCTTGAGTACGAAAGAGTCCGGTGTGGATAGTATTCTTTTGCTTTACGAGCTTTAAACTATCTTGTAAAGACGCCATGACAAAACGAATTGGAACATTGTTTGTTTTAGACCAAAGCTTCCAAAATTCAATATACAACCCACTAAAAGCACCATCAGGGAGGATAAAACTAAAAGGCAAGTTTCCACTTAGCCCTACGATAGTAAGTACATCTGAAGACGCTTGAACGTCCTCAGCCAATAATTTTGAAACTGCCTTAGCAGGCATAGTTTGAATCTGTTCTGGTAACGGCTCTTGTCCCTGCCCTGCGGACATCACTGAAATACTGTAAAAAAAGACAACAGTTAACAACAGATAAAATGGGATTGTTAAATTTTTAATTTCATACTCTCCGTAATGTTGGATAACAGTATAAGTTAAAAATTTTGTTTTTGGTTCAATAAATTAACGCAAAAACCAACATGAAGTATTAATACTATAACCATGGTTGTTTTGTTAGTAAAAAAACAACCTGAATATAATAAATAAGCCCTAGTTAAAACAGTTTACCTGAACGGTTAAGGAAATGATCTGATAACATAAAAAATAAGAATTAAGCTAGCTGAAGCGGCAGCTTTGGGGAAATATTAGTTACATCTAAAGGAACAAAGTTAGCTATCCCTACTGAATGAAAGAATAAAATAAAAGACATAAAAAAACCGAAAGTCCTAGTCCTAGTTCTAGGCGCTTTCGGCTTTTGTGGCTCTTCAATGTTATAACAATATCAAAGAACCTTGTATTGGTGCGGATGGAGAGACTTGAACTCTCACGCCTTGCGGCACAGGCACCTCATGCCTGCGTGTCTACCAATTCCACCACATCCGCAAATTTGTTTTGCTAGACTAGTTTACTGGTACGTCTGAAGATTTTTTCTCTTCTGTAGCCACTGGTACGTCTGAGTCCGTTTTATCGGCTGCTGGCATATCAGTTTCTGGCATTTGAACTTCAGTTGGTGCTACTGGGATGATTAAATCATCTTCAACTTTATTTGAATTTGCAGTAATGCTACCTAAGAAGATACTAATAACAAAAAACAAAGTCGCTAATATTGCGGTTGTTTTTGTTAAAAAGTTACCTGAACCATTTGAACCAAATAAGGTTGCTGACGCGCCCGCGCCAAATGAAGCGCCCATGTCCGAGCCTTTACCTTGTTGGATTAATACTAAACCAATTAAGGCTAGAGCGATTACTAAATAAACTGCAATTAAAATTTCGTACATGCTTGTTTCCTAAGCTACTGCGTTTTCACAAATGTTCATAAAAGAGTCAACATCTAGACTAGCACCACCTATTAGGCCACCGTCGATGTTGTCACTACCAAATAATTCTTTACTGTTTTCAGGGTTAACACTGCCGCCATATAAAATACGTGTTGTATTAGCAAGTTCATGATTGTAACCGGCTAATATCTGACGAATACTGCTATGAACATCTTCTGCTTGTTCACACGTGGCTGTTTTTCCTGTGCCTATTGCCCAAACTGGCTCATAAGCAAAAACAAGACTGTCTGAGAAAGAAGGAAGTACATCTAATACGGCTTTAACTTGGTGAGTGATCACGGTTAACGTTTCGCCTTTTTCTCTTTGCTCGTCTGTTTCTCCTACACAAATGATAGGAATTAACCCGGCACTTAATGTAGCTTTTACTTTTTCTGCAACTATCGCGTCAGTTTCACCAAACAAAGCTCTACGCTCTGAATGTCCAGCGATAACATACTGACAACCTACATCACGTAACATTTTCCCAGAGATTTCACCAGTAAATGCACCAGATTCTTGGCTCGCTATATTTTGGGCTCCTTTCTGTATATTTGCAGTATCTTCACTTAAATATACAAATGGAGGACAAAGTATAGTTTCTACTTGCTCTTGGTTTAACGTTTGTAAACGTCCAACCATATTAGTTAGTAGTTCGCGGTCGCCGTTTAATTTCCAATTAGCTACAACTAGAGGTAATCTTGTGGACATTAAATCTCTCCTAGTTTTTAGGGGCGAGATAGTATCTAACCTCGCCAAAAGTTACAAGAGATGGTTGCTTTTATTATGCGAATATTACGTAAATATTATGCGAATTCTCTAACTTTACGTGCGACTTTTTCCGCAATGCTTATTATTAAGTCAGAATCTTTGCCTTCTGTCATTACTCTGATCAAAGGCTCAGTTCCTGATTTACGTATTAAAATGCGTCCTTCTTCACCTAGTTCAGCCTCTGCATCGGCAATGGCTTGCTGTACTTCTGCTACCTCTAACGGTGTTTTACCGTCGGCGAAACGTACGTTAATTAGTTTTTGTGGGTATTTTTCCATGCCTGACTTTAACTCTGACAAACTCATGTCAGTTTCAACCATTGCGGCTAATACTTGAATACCAGCGACAACACCGTCACCTGTTGGGATGTGTTCAAGATTAATAACGTGACCTGAACCTTCGCCGCCAATAGACCAGTTATTTTCTTTTAATAATTGCATTACGTAGCGGTCGCCAACGTTGGCACGCTTAAATGGAATGCTTAATTGTTTTAGTGCAACTTCAAGACCTAAGTTAGACATTAATGTACCAACCACACCGCCGTCTAATTTACCTTGCTTTAAGGCATGTCTGGCAATAATGTAAACGAGTTCATCACCGTCAACTTCAACGCCTTTTTCGTCAACCATAATAATACGATCGCCATCACCGTCCAGCGCGATACCAACATGCGCTTGATGCTCTAATACTTTCTTTTGTAATTCATCAGTATGAGTGGCTCCACATTTTTCATTGATATTGACGCCATCAGGTTTGTTAAAGATTGGAATTACGGTAGCCCCCAATTCTGAAAATACCTCTGGTGCTATATGGTAAGTTGCACCATTGGCTGCATCGACGACTATTTTCATACCTTGTAGTGAGTCTGGAGAGAAGCGACTTTTACAAAACTCAATATAACGACCGGCAGCATCGTTAATACGAAATGCCTTACCTAACAAATCAGAGCTTACACACGTAATATCTTGCTCTAGCATATCTTCAATTTGATGTTCTATTTCGTCAGGTAACTTGGTGCCGTCTTTTGAAAAAAACTTAATACCGTTATCGTAATAAGGATTATGTGACGCACTAATGACAATACCAGCGTCTGCACGGAAGGTTTTGGTTAAGTATGAAATACCTGGTGTTGGCATTGGGCCTAACAGACCAACATCGACACCCGCGGCAATTAAGCCAGCTTCTAGTGCAGTTTCAAGCATATAGCCTGATATACGAGTGTCCTTGCCAATTAATACTTTTCTGTTGCCGTTCTCGGCAAATACTTTACCGGCTGCCCAACCTAACTTTAATGCAAATTCTGGTGTGATTGGTGGTTTGCCGACTAAGCCTCGGATGCCGTCTGTTCCAAAGTATTTCTTACTCATTGTGTACTCCATATTTCATCGCATTAAAGATGCGAACTGCTTGTTTTGTCTCTTCTACATCGTGGACTCGTAAGATATTAGCACCGTTATTAAGGGCTAATGTCGCTGCGGCAATGCTGCCTGCTAATCTTTTATCTACGCTTACGTGCAGTAAATTGCCTATCATCGATTTACGAGATAGCCCAACTAATATAGAACATTCCAGTTGTTTAAATTGCTCTAATTCAGCTAACAGCTGATAATTGTGAGCCAAGGTTTTGCCAAAGCCAAACCCTGGGTCTATGATAATTCGGTTCTTATTAATGCCTAATTGTTCGCAGTTATTTATGCGCTTGGAAAGGTAATCCAATATATCGGCTGATACGCTATCATAATGAGGTTTATGTTGCATGGTTCTTGGTGAACCTTGCATGTGCATTATGCATACTGGAACGTTGGACGCCGCAATCACATCTAAAACACCATCACCTTCTAATCCACACACATCATTAATCAGATCAACGCCTGCATCAATACCTTGCTGCATAACTTGTGCTTTGCTGGTGTCTAACGACAAGGCACAATCAAAACGCGATTTTATCGCTTCTATAACCGGGATAACTCGTTGTAACTCTTGCTCCACAGAAACGTTAGGGGCTCCCGGACGCGTAGATTCACCACCAACATCTATAATATCTGCGCCTTGTTGCAACATGAGTTCAGTTTGCTCAAGGGCATTATCAAAATTCGCAAATCGGCCGCCATCAGAAAAAGAGTCTGGGGTTACATTAAGTATTCCCATAACTAAAGGCTGCGATATATTTTGAAGGTCTGGTTTCTTATTCATTATTTAAGATATTTTTATTATTATTTTGGTTGTTTTTTAGGTTTAGGTTCGAATTCAGCTTTTGACAATATTAAAAAAGGCTCCTTTCGGAGCCTCAATAATACTTAGCCAAGATAATTACTCAGTTGGTTTCGAATCTGAATCACTATCTGACGATTCTTTTGATTCTTCTTTTTGAGTGTCATCTTTTTTATTTGAGTCTGATTTAGCTTTCGCCTTTTTATCTTCGGCCCAAGACGCTGGTTCACGAACCTCAACTCTTTCCATCAAATCATCAATTTGTTTTGCATCAATGGTTTCGTACTTCATTAATGCGTCTTTCATTGTTTCCAAAATATCACGATTTTCAGTTAAGATTTTTTCAGCAAGTTTATAATTGTTATCAATTAACAATCTAATTTCGGCGTCAATATCACGAGTTGTTTCAGCTGATATTGAATTTGGCGCTTCGCCGTTGTACATAGCGTTACTATTTTCTTTATATTTAATTGGACCTAATTTTTCTGACAAGCCCCATTCAGTTACCATTTTACGAGCTATATCGGTAGCGCGTTCAATATCGTTTGATGCGCCTGTTGTGACACCTGCGGCACCTAAGGTTATTTCTTCCGCAATACGTCCACCAAATAAAGTGGCTATTCTAGATTCTAACTCTTCACGTGAAGAACTGTATTTGTCTTCTTCAGGTAAGTACATAGTCACACCTAGCGCACGACCGCGTGGAATAATACTTACTTTATAAACAGGGTCATGTTTAGGAACCAAGCGTCCAACAATGGCGTGTCCCGCTTCATGATATGCAGTATTGGTTTTTTCTTCTTCAGACATAACCATGCTTTTGCGCTCTGCACCCATCATGATCTTGTCTTTGGCTTTCTCAAAATCTTGCATGTCGACTACTCGTTTATTACCACGGGCAGCGTATAACGCAGCTTCATTTACTAAGTTAGCTAAGTCAGCACCAGAAAAACCAGGTGTTCCACGAGCAATTAAACTAGGTTCAACATCATCAGACATTGGCACTTTACGCATATGAACATTAAGAATTTGTTCACGACCGCGTACATCAGGTAAACCTACAACGACTTGACGGTCAAAACGGCCAGGTCTTAATAATGCAGGGTCTAATACGTAAGGTCTGTTAGTTGCTGCAATAACGATAATACCTTCGTTACATTCAAAGCCATCCATTTCAACTAACATTTGGTTTAGTGTTTGTTCACGCTCGTCATTACCACCGCCATGGCCAGAACCACGTTGACGTCCGACAGCGTCGATTTCATCAATAAATATAATACAAGGCGCTGGTTTTTTAGCTTGTTCAAACATGTCCCGTACACGTGGTGCCCCAACACCTACAAACATTTGAACAAAATCAGACCCTGAAATAGCTAAGAAAGGTCCTTTTGCTGCACC
>JAWUWS010000026.1:0-8615 GCA_034111705.1 Psychrosphaera sp. | reverse complement strand
GCTTAAAAAATTAAATACTATAAATCAATAAATTAGAAATTTACCTATGTAGAAAGTGAGCATGTCAGTGCTCACTTTCTACACAAAAAATTGTATTTTTGGAGAAATTCATTATAACTGTATACACATACAGTTTACGGTTGTTTTTTATGACCATCAAATCTCCTTTTTTACAGTCTCTTCGAGATAAAATAACGTGTACAGCTAGCTTAATTTACCCTTAATACTATGTATGACATGGGCATCTGCTTTAATTTATCCATTGAGGTAAGTCAATTGATTGGCAACGCACCGCAGGTTCGCGCTTTTGTTTTTTGCTTAACCTCTCCATCTCAATATTCTCGAAATAAAGTAAGTTTTCCAAAATATGAGACATTAATCCATGGATGGATGTAATTAGAACAACTCAGGACGCAGTTGTCGAGGACGTCAAATAAGGTATGTTTTATTTGATGTCCAAGGGACGAATGTTTTTCGGCTCTGGCATCCTGCTTCGCTCTACCTCCTCCATCCATGGAGTCGTCCGTATTTGATGATAAAAGTTATTCTTTAGTAAACAAAAGTTAATACAAATAAATATTTGTTGACGGGCGGCGCTCTGTTTCATTATAAGAGCCGCCTACCTTTTTTGGCTGTTGCAAAAAGGTATTGTCGAGTACATGGATGTGCTAGCTTAGGTTGTGTCGGGAACAGACAACCTGCCACATCAAGGATGATGGGATGTTTACTTGATGACAGCCGAGGGGCTAAACAACAAAAGCAACGAGTATCGAGTATCGAGTATCGAGCTACGAGAAAAACAATCACTAAAAACAAAAGTATAAAGCCAATTCGCTTTTACTTACAGCTTAAAACTTACAACTGCTTTTTGTTTTGCCTTCTAGCTTCAAGCCTTCCCGCTTCCAGCTGCTTTTCCTGCTTTTCACCCACAAAAAAAGGCTCCTAAGAGCCTTTTTTATAAAAACGAATATTTACATATTAATTGTAATATCTGCATCCGCTTTTAAAGCGTCTATATAAGCTTTAGCCGTGATACGACTCACCAAGGATTCAACTTGTTGCTTTGTTTCCTCTGAATTAGTTTCAGAAGTATTTAGCGCTACTGAATCTAATGAGATAACAACAGCATCACCATTGTTTAATGTCACACTAGAAAACTCTTTAGCACCATCAGCTGGTTTTGCTAGAGCAAATACAGTATCTCTCACTGTAGCATTAACGTCAGCTTCATATCGACCAATAGTATCTTGGCGTTCTATGTTTAGACCTAAACTTGTTAGTGCTTCACCTGCATTTAATTTAGCTAGAATATCTTGTGCTTTAGTATTCGCTAACTCTGTTGCTTTTTGAGTTACAACAGCTGCAGTTACTTGACCTAATACGTCATCTAAAGATTGTTGTCTAGCCGCTTCATATTCATTAACACGAACAATGATAGACTTGTCATTAGATAACTCTATTAAATCACTATTAAGGCTTTCATTAATAAAGTCTTCATCAAATAACTTACCAACAACACTTGGTTCTTGTAACACAGCAGGTAGCTGTGAACGCGCTAGCAAGCCTGTAGATTGTAATTCAAGGCCTGAGTCTTCAGCCGCTTCTTTTAATGTATCGGCAATTTCAAACGATGTTTCAACTGCTTTAGTTTGCACATCTAAATAAATCTCAGTGATTTTATTTTGTTTTAATGCGGCTAAAATATCACTCTTAACTTCAGATAAAGGCTGTACGACACCAAGTTTAAGGTCTGTCATTTTAATTAGATGAAAACCAGCTTCGGTTTCAACAATATCAGTCACATCTCCAACATTTTTTAGGGTCAATACCGCAGCGTCAAATTCTTCCCCAATGACACCTTTCTCAATCCATTCAAGATCACCGCCATTTTCACCACTAAAAGTGTCCGTAGAATAAAGCTTAGCTAACTCAGCAAAGTCTTTTCCTGCGGTTAGTTCTTGTTGAACTTCAATCAATTTTGCTTTTGCAGCGTCAGCATCATCACCAGTTTCAATTAAGATATGAGATAAACGACGCTGCTCTTCTTGAGTATACATATCAAGGCTGTCGTTATAATACGTTTCAATCTCTTCCTCAGAAACCTCAATTCCAGCACTTAACTCAGCACTATCGATAACTAAATAATCAACAGCAACTTTCGCTTGAGTCTGAAAACGGTATTTATTAGCTAAATAATAAGAATCAAGCTCCGCTTGTTCTGGTTTAATGCTAGGTTTTAAGCCAGTAGCTGAAATAGTAACCATGTCAAAACTACGAACTTGATCAGCAAGTGTTTGATATGCTTCTTCTTCACTAGGCAAAATAAATTCTGAACCAGATACCGCACCAACATATTGTGTACGACTCATTTGTGAGCGAACGTATTCTTTAAATTCGTTAGACTGAAAACCGGCTTGACGTAATAAAGCGGTATAGCGGTCATAATTAAACTGGCCATTCTGCTGGAATTCAGGCATTTCTTGAATAGCTTGACGAATTTGCTCGTCGCCTATTCTGATACCTAAGTTATCAGCTTCTTGCTTTTGTAATTCTTCAATAATTAAACGGTCTAGTATGCTGCTTCTAAAATTAGCAACATAGTTGTCGTCCAACATTAACTGCTCAACCATATCACCAAATTGAGACTTCATTCTATTACGTTCATTTTGGTAAGCTTGTTCGAAAGCAGATTGACTTATTTCTACGTCATTCACTACTGCAAATGTAGTGTCTGCTTGACTATTGATATAGCTACCGATGCCGCTGACGGCAAACGTGAATATAACTAATCCTAAAATTGATTTTGCAACGATTCCTTGAGAACCTTCTCTGATTCTTTCTAGCATTATTACTTCTCTTTTGCTGAATTTGAGTTCTAAAATTGGGAGCTATTGTACAACAATTTATAAAAAAAACGCATCTAATTAGATGCGTTTTAAATAATTTAATAATTTATTGGCGGAACGGACGAGACTCGAACTCGCGACCCCCGGCGTGACAGGCCGGTATTCTAACCAACTGAACTACCGCTCCTTAATAAATATTACTTGTTACATGCGTCCTTTAAAGCTTTACCAGCTTTAAATGATGGAACATTAGCTGCTGCAATTTCGATTGAAGCGCCAGTTTGTGGGTTACGACCTGTGCGAGCAGCGCGCTCACGTACGGCAAACGTACCAAAACCAACTAAAGCTACAGAATCACTTTCTTTAAGAGCACCAGTAACTGATTCAATGAAAGAGTCAAGAGCGCGGCCAGCAGAAGCTTTAGAAATGTCTGCGCCTTCAGCGATTTTTTCGATTAATTGAGACTTGTTCACAATATCATCCTCTATATGTTTTTATAATTCTGAAATTAAATATTTTAACCAACTAAACTTTCTAATTGGACAAGTCGCCGTCAGCAAACTACCTCAGACTCCTTTAGATTAACGGGGGTCAGGTAAACCTAACCCTCCTCGCCCCAATAAACTAGCACAGTTCATATTTTTGAAAAGTCTTTTTTTTCAAAAACATTGTATTTTTTCAACTTCTGCTTATTTTTCAGTCGATATTCGTTCTAAAGGCTGACTCAAAGCTACTTTTAGTACATCATCAATCCATTTCACTGGAATGATTGTTAAGTCTTTTTTCACGTTATCTGGAATTTCTTCAAGGTCACGCTCATTTTCATGTGGAATTAATACGGTTTTAATTCCGCCACGGTGTGCGGCTAATAGCTTTTCTTTTAATCCACCTATGGCTAACACTTCACCACGTAGGGTAATTTCACCTGTCATTGCCACATCAGCTTTAACTGGATTACCCGTTAAACTAGAAACTAGTGACGTTACCATGCCAATACCTGCACTTGGACCGTCTTTTGGCGTTGCGCCTTCTGGCACATGAATATGAATGTCACGTTTTTCATGAAAGTCAGAATTAATACGTAAAGCTTCAGCACGACTTTTCACTACTGTCATAGCAGCTTGGATTGATTCTTTCATCACATCGCCAAGAGAACCGGTATAAACAAGTTTGCCTTTACCTGGAACCGTTGCGCATTCAAGTGTTAGTAAATCACCACCAACAGAAGTCCAAGCTAAGCCTGTTACTTGACCTATTCTGTCGTCTTCATCCGCTTTACCATAATCACAACGACGAACGCCTAAATAGTCAGCTAGATTATCGCCACTGACTACAACAGATGTGACATCTTTCTTAGTTAGGATTTCGGTAACCACTTTACGACATATCTTAGAAATTTCACGTTCTAGATTACGTACACCAGCTTCACGAGTGTAATAACGAATAATGTCGATAATCGCACTGTCATCTATTTTTATTTCGTTCGCTTTAAGACCATTACGTTCAATTTGTTTTGCAATTAAATGTTGGCTAGCTATGTTTAGTTTTTCATCTTCTGTATAACCAGCAAGACGTATTACTTCCATACGGTCTAATAGCGGCCCTGGTATATCCATACTGTTAGACGTTGCCACAAACATAATGTCAGATAAGTCATAATCTACTTCTAGATAATGGTCGTTAAACGCCATGTTTTGTTCAGGGTCTAATACTTCTAATAATGCTGATGATGGATCACCACGCATATCTGAACTCATCTTGTCTATTTCATCTAACAAGAACAATGGATTTTTAACGCCAACTTTTGACATTTTTTGAATTATTTTACCCGGCATAGATCCGATATACGTGCGACGATGCCCACGAATTTCAGCTTCGTCTCTTACTCCACCTAATGCCATACGAACGTATTTACGTCCTGTTGCTTTGGCAATAGACTGGCCCAATGATGTTTTACCAACACCTGGAGGACCAACTAAACAAAGTATTGGCCCTTTTAATTTACTGGTGCGTTGCTGCACAGCTAGGTACTCAGTTATACGTTCTTTGACTTTGTCTAAACCAAAGTGATCAGAATCTAAAATATCTTGTGCTTTAACTAAGTCTTTTTTAACTTTTGAACGTTTTTTCCATGGAACATTGGTCATCCACTCAATGTAACCACGAACAACCGTTGCTTCTGACGACATAGTCGACATCATTTTTAATTTTTTAAGCTCAGCTTTCGTTTTAGTTTCCGCTTCTTCTGGCATGCCAGCTTCTACGATTTTTTGTTCTAAAGCTTCAAATTCATCAACGCCATCTTCTGTTTCACCCAACTCTTTTTGAATGGCTTTCATTTGCTCATTCAAATAGTATTCACGTTGGCTTTTTTCCATTTGTTTTTTAACGCGACTACGGATCTTTTTCTCTACTTGTAGTAAATCAATTTCACCTTCCATCAATGCCATTAAATATTCGACACGTTCTCGAACGTCTTCAATTTCTAACGCTTTTTGCTTTTCTTCAACTTTTAACGGCATATGAGATGCCATAGTGTCGGCTAATCTATCAGCGTCATCTATCCCAGATACCGAGGTTAAAACCTCCGGTGGGATCTTTTTATTTAATTTGATGTAACCTTCAAACTGGCTAATAGCAGAACGTATTAATACTTCTTGTTCTTTTTCATCGCCAACGATAGGTTTGATTACTTCAATATGAGCTTCAAAGAATGCTTCAATTTCAGTGAACTCAACAATCTTTGCGCGCTCAGTACCTTCTACTAACACTTTCACCGTGCCGTCAGGTAACTTTAATAACTGTAAAATAGTAGCAATTGTACCCACTTCAAACATGTCCTCTACTTTAGGATCATCATTTGTAGGGTCTTGTTGGGCGACTAAAAAGATTTTTTTGTCTTTTTCCATTGCTTGCTCTAAACATGCAATAGATTTTTCTCGGCCAACAAAAAGAGGAATTACCATGTGCGGATATACCACAACGTCCCTTAAGGCTAAAACGGGGATATTAGAAGTTGCTGCGTCTTGGGTCATATCGTTTAGTTCTCTAGATTTAATCGCTATTCTTAAGTATATGGGGAGAGTATTACAAACTTCAATTGCTCAAAATAAAAAAGGAGCCAATTGACTCCTTTTTAACCGATATTTAACTATTCTTGTGCCGCTTTTGACTGCACATTGTCATAGATTAAGATTGGGTCGGATTCACCATCGATAGCAGAACCATCAACGACAACTTTAGATACATTCTCTAAAGACGGTAGTTCAAACATAGTGTTTAATAATACCGCTTCAATTATTGAGCGAAGTCCACGAGCTCCCGTCTTTCTTTCCATTGCTTTTTTAGCAATTGAAATAAGTGCATCTTCTCTAAACTCTAATTCAACACCTTCTAAGTCAAACAATGCTGCATACTGTTTAGTTAATGCATTTTTAGGTTCACTTAAAATTTGAATTAACGCATCTAAATCTAATTCTGTAAGCGTTGCCACTACAGGTAAACGACCTATAAATTCAGGAATTAAACCGTATTTAACTAAATCTTCAGGCTCTACATTTTGGAAATGCTCTGACAACGTTTTAGTATTCTCAGATGATTTAACCTCTGCGCCAAAGCCGATCGCAGTGCCAGTTTCAGAGCGAGCTTTAATCACTTTATCTAAACCAGCAAATGCACCACCACAAATAAATAGAATTTTAGACGTATCTACTTGTAGAAACTCTTGCTGCGGATGTTTACGTCCACCTTGAGGTGGGATAGATGCAACCGTGCCCTCAATAAGTTTAAGCAACGCTTGTTGTACACCTTCGCCAGATACATCGCGTGTTATAGACGGGTTATCCGACTTACGTGATATCTTGTCAATTTCATCTATATAAACAATACCGCGTTGTGCTTTTTCTACGTCGTAGTCACACTTTTGCAATAGTTTTTGAATAATATTTTCAACATCTTCACCAACATAACCCGCTTCGGTTAATGTTGTTGCATCAGCCATAGTAAATGGCACATCTAAAAGACGGGCTAATGTTTCTGCTAATAATGTTTTACCACTACCTGTTGGGCCAATAAGTAAAATATTACTTTTGCCTAGTTCAACTTCCATATCTGCATTCATGTTCTTTAGCCGTTTATAGTGATTATAAACGGCTACAGAAAGTACTTTTTTGGCATGTTTTTGACCAATAACATAATCATCTAGATGATCACGAATATCCATTGGCGTTTGTAAAGAAGATGGATCATGCTTTGGAGATATTTCTTTAATCTCTTCACGAATAATATCGTTGCATAAATCTACACATTCATCACACACATAAACAGAAGGTCCAGCAATTAACTTTCTTACTTCATGCTGACTCTTACCGCAAAATGAACAATACAGTAATTTAATGTCGTTATCTGTCGGTTCTGACATAACGTCACCTCACCTTGCTAAATGACTGCCTTTTTAAAGGCAGCTTAATCAATATAATATTGTATCGGTTAAAAGCTTAACTTATTTAGCTTCTCTTTTAGATAAAATAGAATCTACTAAACCATACTCAACCGCCATTTCCGCTGTTAAGAAATTGTCACGAGCGGTATCACCGCACACTTTATCGTATGGTTGACCAGTATGATCGGCCATTAATCGGTTTAATTTTTCTTTAATATCCAAGATTTCTTTTGCATGTATTTCAAAATCAGACGCTTGGCCTTGAAATCCACCTAATGGTTGATGGATCATAACGCGTGAATTAGGCTGACAGTAACGTTTACCTTTTGTACCACCTGATAATAAAAAAGCACCCATACTAGCCGCTTGTCCCATACATACAGTTGCGATGTCTGGTTTAATAAAATTCATTGTGTCGTATATCGACATGCCTGCCGTTACAGAGCCTCCAGGGGAATTTATATAAAGATAAATATCTTTATCAGGGTTTTCTGATTCTAAAAATAATAACTGTGCGCAGATTAAATTAGCCATTTGATCTTCAACTTGACCAGTTAAGAAGATAATACGCTCTTTTAATAAACGAGAATAAATATCATAAGAACGTTCACCTTTAGCTGTTTGCTCAACAACCATTGGTACTAACGCATTTAATAAGTCGGTGGTTACTCCACCCGCCACATTATTTGTGTGGTTAATCATATTATTTTTCCTTAAAAACAAAAATGGCTCGATAATATATATCGAGCCATTAAATCTGTCTTCAACCCCTAAGTCAATTGGGATTTTATATTAAGCAGCTTGAGGGTTCATTACTTCATCAAAGCTTAATGTTTTATCAGTAACTTTTGCTTTTTCGATGATCAATTCAATTGCTTGATCTTCAGTCGCTAAGTTACGGATATTCTCAAGTAGTTGCTCGTTATTGTAATAATGTTCAATAACTTCTGTAGGATCTTCGTATGCAGAAGCTTGAGTTTCAATAATCTCTTTAACTTTAGCATCATCAGCTTTGATTTCATTAGTACGAATAAATTCACCTAATAACAAACCTGTGCGTACACGATCTTTAGCTTGCTGTTCAAACAACTCTGCTGGAAGTTCCGGCATATTAGCCGCATCAACTTGGCCACCAAAACGTTGCATTGCTTGTTGACGAAGATTAGTAATTTCTTGGTCTACTAACGCTTTAGGAACGTCAAGTTCATTAGCTTCTAATAAACCTTTAATTACTTGCTCTTTCACTTTAGCTTTTAGTTGCTGACCTAGTTCACGAGTCATGTTGTTTTTAACTTCAGCTTTAAGTGCGTCAACACCGCCTTCAGTTA
>JAWUWS010000025.1:0-19590 GCA_034111705.1 Psychrosphaera sp. | reverse complement strand
CTACGAATTGTTTTATGACGATGCGAGACGAGCGTCTGAACTGTTAGATATTTCATTAACTAAACGTGGTGCATCTGCTGGCGAACCAATTCCAATGGCTGGCGTGCCTTATCATGCAGTTGATAACTATTTGGCTAAATTAGTACAACTTGGTGAGTCCGTAGCTATTTGTGAACAAGTTGGCGACCCTGCCACCAGCAAAGGTCCAGTTGACAGAAAAGTTGTTCGCATAGTCACGCCTGGAACAGTGAGTGATGAAAATTTACTTAACGAGCGTTTCGACAATTTAATTTGTGCTGTATTTGCAAATAAACCAATAGCTACTTCTGCTGAGACTTACGGGGTTGCTTATTTAGATATCAACAGCGGCCGTTTTCTTATTAATCAGTTTGAACAACTTGCTGACTTATCTGCAACCTTAACTCGTTTACAACCGGCTGAAATTCTATATCCAGAAGATTTTTCGCAAATGCAGGTTTTAAATGGTTTTAAAGGCGTACGCCGTCGTCCTGTTTGGGAATACGACTTAGAAACCTGTGAACGTGTTTTAGTACAACAATTTCAAACCAAAGATTTACAAGGTTTTGGTATTACCAAAGCGCCTGTGGCTATTTGTGCCGCTGGCTGCCTAATGCAATATGTCCGTGACACGCAAAGAACAGCGTTACCTCATATTCGTTCAGTTACACTGGAGTCTATCGACTCTACTATTATTTTAGACTCTGCGACTCGTCGTAACCTAGAGCTCACACAAAACTTATCTGGCGGTCAAGACAATACGCTAGCGCAAGTGTTAGATAAAACCGCAACCGCTATGGGCAGTCGTTTATTAAAGCGTTGGATCCATTTACCAAGACGTAATCAATTAGAAGTAAACGCCAGATTAGACGCAGTGCAAGACATATTAACCCTTGGCAATGACACCTTAATTCAAGACTCGCTTAAACAAATTGGTGATATTGAGCGTATAGTTGCCCGCTTAGCTTTACGCTCTGCCCGCCCGCGAGATTTAGCTCGTTTGCGTAATGCATTTAGAGTGCTTCCAAGCCTTAAACAAGAATTAAATAATAACCAGTCGGTTCGTCTTAAGTCGTTAAACAACCAAATCCAATTATATCCAGAGATTTTAGCTTTATTAGAAAGTGCAATTATTGAAAATCCTCCGGTGCTTATTCGTGATGGTGGCGTAATTGCTGAAGGTTATAATGCAGAATTAGATGAATGGCGTGAGTTAAGCGCAGGCGCCACTAGCTTTATCGACAAGCTAGAAATATCAGAAAGAGAGCGCACTGGTATTAACACGCTGAAAGTTGGTTTTAATAAAGTACACGGCTTTTATATCGACATAAGCAAAGCCTATTCTGACCGAGTACCAGAAGAATACGTAAGACGCCAAACCTTAAAAAACAACGAACGTTACATTATTCCAGAATTAAAAAAGCACGAAGAAAAAGTGTTATCTAGCCAAAGTAAAGCCTTAGCCTTAGAAAAACGTTTATACGAAGCGGTACTCGACCAACTAGTGGATGTTATTGAAGAGCTGCAAATTACCGCAGATGCTATTGCACAAGTTGACGTATTAACCAACTTTGCCGAACGTGCTGAAACGCTCAATTACAATAAACCTGAATTAGTAACAGGACGAGTTGTTAAGATTCAAGCTGGTCGTCATCCTGTAGTTGAGCAGGTAATGCAAACACCGTTCATTGCTAATCCGGTACATTTACATTCAGATCGTAAGTTAGCGGGTATTACAGGTCCAAATATGGGTGGTAAATCTACTTTCATGCGCCAAATTGCACTTATTACTTTAATGGCTAACATTGGTTGTTTTGTTCCAGCTGAATCTGCTCAAATCGGCGAGATTGACCGTATATTCACTCGTATTGGTGCATCGGACGACTTAGCCTCTGGTCGCTCTACCTTTATGGTAGAAATGACAGAAACTGCCAACATAATGCATAACGCATCACAAAACAGTTTAGTGTTAATGGATGAAATAGGCCGAGGAACAAGTACTTACGACGGCTTGAGTTTAGCTTGGGCCAGTGCACATTATTTATCCACTAAAATAAATGCACTGACTTTATTTGCTACTCATTACTTTGAACTCACTGAGTTTGCCGATACTCAACCCGGCGTAGTTAATGTGCACTTGGATGCACATGAACATGGCGATGATATTGTGTTTATGCATTCAGTACATGATGGCGCGGCAAGTAAAAGCTTTGGTATTCAAGTGGCTAAATTAGCTGGCTTACCAAACGAAGTATTAGCATTTGCCAAAAATAAATTGCATCACTTAGAGTCAAATACACTGCCAGCACCACAACAAGTGCCTGAGCTTGCAGCAAACCAGCAAATGTCATTGGTTGGTACCAGTCAGTCGGATATTACTGATATTCTTAATAATACAGACTTAGATGAACTATCACCTCGACAAGCATGGCAATTAATAAGTGAGCTGAAAAACAAATTAAAAAGTTAATCAACAAAGCGATTCCTAAAAACGAATGAATCAGATTACGAGCAGACCTGTAGAATATTTTTGACTGTGATACTCTTGTACAAAATTAACAACGAGGATCTTTATGCATTATTCTACTTACATTACACTCGGCCTATATTTTCTAGCTATGTTAGCGATAGGTTTATACGCTTATCGCAAGTCTACATCTGACTTATCTGGATACATGTTAGGAGGTCGCTCATTATCACCATCTGTCGCAGCCTTATCTGCTGGCGCATCAGACATGAGTGGTTGGATTTTAATGGGATTACCCGGTGCTATGTTTGTTTCTGGTTTGAGTAGTAGCTGGATTGCATTTGGATTATTTATTGGCGCTTTAATTAACTATTTAGTTGTTGCCCCAAGGTTACGAGTCTTTACCGAAAAAGCCAAAGACGCCCTCACTGTTCCAGATTATTTTGCTAAACGCTTTAATGACTCAAGCTTAACGCTTCGTTTAATTGCCTCCACTGTTATTATTATTTTCTTCACTTTATATACATCTTCTGGTCTAGTTGCTGGCGGTAAATTATTTGAGACCTCATTTGGCTTAGACTACTCAGTTGGTCTTATTGTTACCGCAGCCGTTGTTGTGGCCTATACTATGTTTGGTGGCTTTTTAGCGGTGAGCCTTACCGACTTTGTACAAGGCTGCATTATGTTTGTAGCGGTAATTCTCGTACCTGTTATTGCCTTTACTCAGTTTGACGGCTTAACAGAAATGACATCTATCATTAGCGCGGTTAACCCAACGTACTTTGATTGGTTTGAAGGGCTCAGTTTAATTGCAATCCTATCTAGCATGGCTTGGGGCTTAGGTTACTTTGGTCAACCTCATATTATTGTTAGATTTATGGCATTACGTTCAATTAAAGATATGCCAACAATGCGTAATATTGGCATGGGTTGGATGTTTGTTGCCTTGATAGGCGCTTTAGCAATTGGTTTTACTGGTGTGGCTTATGTTAATAAATTTGCCCTTGGCGAAATAGACCCTGAAACTATTTTCTTGGTTTTCTCAAATGTATTATTCCACCCTTTAGTGACTGGCTTTTTACTTGCGGCTATTTTAGCTGCAATTATGAGTACCATAAGTTCACAACTTTTAGTGTCATCAAGTTCTTTGACTGACGACTTTTACAAAACATTTGTGAAACGTGATGCGTCAGATAAAGAATTAGTAATGATTGGTCGCTTATCTGTATTGTTAGTATCTGTTGTCGCTGGATTATTAGCGCTAGACAGAGACAGTTCTGTATTAAGCCTAGTAAGTAACGCATGGGCTGGTTTTGGGGCTGCGTTTGGTCCGCTTATTATATTTAGCTTGTACTGGAAGAAAATGACTAAACAAGCTGCAACAGCAGGTATGGTTGTTGGTGCGATGACAGTTCTTATCTGGATTTATGCACCTATAATGGTTGACGGTAAATCATTAAGTAGCTGGATTTATGAAATAGTCCCAGGCTTTATTTGCTCATCAATCGCTATTTACGTTGTGACTATAATGAACCCACAACAAGAACAAGAAGTATTAGAGCTGTTTGACGAAGTGGAACAAGAGTTTAAATAATACTCTGCTCTAGTAGCGCGGTTAATACTAAAAAAGCCGATGACATTTGATATGTCATCGGCTTTTTTACATTCTCATAAAAGAAAAAGTATATATTTATATTACTCTGGGTAGTTTTGTTTTAGTTTTGTTTTAGTTTTGTTTTAGTTTTGTTTTAGTTTTAGTTTTAGTTTTGTATAGTTCTAATACGATGTAAATTATTTCCAACTAAATTCACCACTAAAGACTGTACAGTTAGTCAGTGAATTCGATGCGTCATCAATATAAATTTGTAACTCATCAGAAACTGGATAAGTTAAATACTCAGAACATTGTGCACTTTGTCCAGTACCTACAACCACTTTTGTACCTTCTTTAAGTGTACAACTTACTAACTTATCTAAAGGTGACCACTGATAACATATTTCATAACCTGAACGGTATTGAGAAATTTCGCCAGTCGGTTTTTGAAATGCCCACCATTTGCCAAATTGGCTATTTGGGTTAGTGCTATTCCAAGCTCGATAAATAACAATTTGTGAGTTTTTTTTGCTCTTATAAACGAGACCTTGACATAGCTTCCCCTTTTGAGGTTTCCCCAACGTTTTGTTTAAAAGGGTTTCATCATCCGTTAAAACAAAATCACTCGCCATGCTCTCTGGAATAGTAGAACTCCCTAAGCATACAGGCTCATTATCCAACTGTGGAATTTCACTTTTAACTTGGTAATTAGCGCAGCCAACAAGAGTGATAATAGAAGCCGCTACTAATATATTTTTCATAACAATCCTATTTAATACATTCTTTGCACACGGTTTACAAAAAGTGAATTCAAAAGTACAAATTAACGCTTCCGTTGATTCTGGTGTTAAGCCTTTATCAAATCATCCACAGATAGATTTAAGTTGTAACACACTGTCCATTTGATTGACACATAACAATTTCATTATAAATGATTAAAACATTTTAACCTCGAACAACCTTGCTTATACCTATTACGTTTTATATCAAGTCACATAACCTATTACTAAATACAACGTAAAGCTTGTGAACCAGCCATTCTTATAACTGTTTTTAAGCCAACAAAAAACCTGCTAAAAAGCAGGTTTTATTAGGTTGGGGATAATTTACTAACTATTAGCTAAGCTTCTACTGCAAATAATGACGACATACTTAGCCCATCATTTGTGGCCATGTCTTTTAGTCTGCGTAAGGCTTCTACTTGAATTTGACGAACACGCTCACGTGTTAATCCAATTTCAGCACCTACGTTTTCAAGAGTAGATGGTTCATAACCTAACAGGCCAAATCTGCGGGCTAACACTTCTCTTTGTTTAGGATTTAACTGTTCAAGCCAATGTACGATGTTGTTATTAACATCTTTGTCAGTGAGATTCGCTTCAGGACTTTTACCAACATTATCAGCAATAATATCTAATAATACTTTGTCCGAATCACCACCGATTGGTGTATCTACTGAGCTGATTTTTTCATTAAGGCGTAACATCTTAGCTACGTCTTCAACAGGTTTATCTAGCTTTGCAGCTATGTCTTCTGCAGTTGGCTCATGATCTAATATTTGTGCGAGTTCGCGTGCGGTACGTAAATAAACATTAAGTTCTTTTACTACATGAATTGGTAAACGAATCGTTCGTGTTTGATTCATAATGGCACGTTCTATCGTTTGACGTATCCACCATGTCGCATAAGTTGAAAATCTGAAACCACGTTCAGGGTCAAACTTTTCAACTGCGCGAATGAGTCCTAAATTACCTTCTTCAATTAAGTCTAATAGTGCTAAACCACGGTTATTATAACGACGTGCTATTTTCACTACCAAACGTAAATTGCTTTCAATCATACGCTTACGCGAAGCTTCACAGCCTTTTAATGATTTCCTGGAAAAAAACACTTCTTCTTCCGCTGAAAGTAATGGGGAAAATCCGATTTCACTCAAATACATTTGAGTTGCATCTAAATTTTTTCCTTTGTCTGCACTAGAAATTGATTCTGTTTTACTTGCAGATGAGGAGGTTTTGACAACCTTTTTTGAGGCTTTTATGATTTCTTTTTCTACTGCTTCGTTGATTTCATTATCAATGTCTTCAGCATCAAGTGTGATTTCTACAACTATATCTTGACTCATGGCGACTCCTTTATGGAGCTATTAAGATCAACTTAATAGTTCACTTAGTTTAACGATGAGTTCTTATTTTTTAGGCAAATATTTGAGAGGATTAACTGAACGACCACGATGCCGGATTTCAAAATGCAATTTTACTGAATCCGTACCTGAATCACCCATCTCTGCAATTACTTGCCCAGCCTTTACCCAGTCTTGTTCTTTGACATTTATAGACCGGTTATGGGCATAAGCACTCAAATAATCGTTATTGTGTTTAACAATAACTAAATTTCCGTAACCTCTAAGCGCACCACCTGAATAAACCACTTTGCCGTCTGCTGCAGCAATAATTGGATCACCCAGTTTTCCACCAAAATCGAGCCCCTTATTACCATTTTCCTTGGTTGAGTACTGTTCGATTATGTTTCCTTGACTCGGGTATCGCCATTGACGAACCTTCGAAGGAAAAAGATCTTTTTTTATAGTTTTAAATTTTTTCCGATCTTGTTGCTCTTTACCGTACTCCTCTGATTTTTCATTTGCAATAGTTTTTTCATAATTTTTTTGTTTAAGGGTTTGTATCTTAACTACCTGTTTTTTAGAATCATTATGCGAAGCTTTATCTTTACTGGCCTGTAAGGATATTCTTTGCCCAGGAAATATTTGATACGGCTCTGAAATATTATTAAGTCTAGCCAGATATCTAAAATCAATTCCCGCCTGCCATGCAATTGCATACAAGGTTTCCCCTGGCTTTACCTCATAGCTGGAACTTTTTAACGTTCCTTTATCAGAATAATCATAGATAGGAATCGCATTACCTATTTTTACAATAGGGGCCGGAGTACTACGAGGAGCACATCCAGATAATAAATACGTTAAAGCTAGAGTTGAGACTAAATAATATTTCATAATTTAACTAAATTGTTTATACACGATAAGCATAACGATTAAACCAATAACAACCCAACCAATAATATCTACATATTGGCGAATTTTATGTTCCATTTTTTCACCGCCCCAATACAAAATACCAGCAACTAAAAAGAAACGCATAGAGCGGCCTACTGCTGATGCTAATAAAAATGGTAAAAATGCCATTGATAACATACCAGCACTAACGGTAAATATTTTATATGGTATTGGAGTAAAACCAGCTAAAAACACGATCCATACACCATATTCATTAAAGTATTGAGTAATGGTTGCAAACTTTGATTGATAGCCCATCATTTCTATAAACGGTAATACAACGGGGTCGTATAAATAAGCGCCTAGTAAATAGCCAACTGCTCCACCTAGAACAGAGCTAATACTCGTTAAACTAGCTAGCCTCCAAGCTTTATCCGGACGAGCTAGTACCATAGGGGCTAACATGACATCTGGTGGGATTGGGAAAAAAACTGATTCAGAAAATGTTAAGACAGCTAAATAAACACTGGCGTATTTATGTTTAGCCCAACGTAGACAAGCGTCATACAACACGGTAAATATTTTCACTACAAGGTATCTCCAGATACTAATGGAACAAATTTAACCGCTTCCAAATGCTGTTCAATAAACTCATCACCTTTACGTTCTACGGTAACTAAGGTTTGTGTTACATCACCAACAGGCAACACCATTAGGCCACCATCAGCTAATTGTAATTTTAATTGCTCTGGTATTGAGCTTGGAGCTGCGGTCACTATGATAGCGTCAAACGGAGCTTTTGAGCTCCAACCTTGCCAACCGTCTCCGTGCTTCATTTGAACATTATAAATATCTAACTGCTGTAACCTGCGTTTTGCATTAAATTGTAATTGGCGAATCCGCTCAACTGAGCAGACTTTATCAAACACTCGACCAAGAATTGCAGCTTGATAACCAGACCCTGTGCCTATTTCTAACACATTGGTAGTAACACCATGCTCAACTAATATTTGCGTCATTTTACCCACGATATAAGGCTGTGAAATAGTCTGCCCCTGCCCAATAGGTAATGCTGTATTTTCGTATGCTTTATGAGCCAAAATTTGATCTACAAATAAATGACGAGGCACACTAGAAACAGCCTTTAAGACTGTTGGGTTTGTTATCCCTAACGATTTAAGTTGATGAGCTAATTTCTCACCGCTGTTTGCAAATTGATTCATACTAATTATTTAACTTCTCTACCCAGTCTACGACACTATTGATGCTATCAAATGCGGTCATATCTATTTTCAATGGTGTAATTGACACTTTATTGTTGTTAATTGCATGGAAATCAGTACCTTCCCCTGCATCAAGTTCCTGCCCCAATTTACCATACCAATAGATATCGCGCCCCCAAGGGTCTTGTTGTTTTTCCATTAAGTCTGCTTTATGACGACTGCCTAAGCGAGTAACAGAAAAGCCTTTAAGTTCAGAAAAAGCGATATCTGGTACATTAACATTTAATATTTGGTCTGATGGTATAGGATTAGCTATTAAATTTTGTACCACTTGTTTTGCCACTTTAGCAGCACAATGTAAGTTTGTATCGTTATGACTTGCTAAAGACATCGCGACCGCTGGTAAGCCTAAGTGCCGGCCTTCTGCTGCGGCTGAAACTGTACCACTGTAAAAGGTGTCATCACCTAAATTAGCACCGTGGTTTACGCCTGCAACAACAATATCCGGTGTTACGTCCATCAGTTGACTAATCGCTAAATGAACACAGTCTGTTGGTGTTCCATTTACGCTATAAAAACCATTTGCATGCTCTTGTACCCTTAACGGATTGGTTAATGTAAGTGAACTACTGGCTCCGCTTAAGTTTCTATCTGGTGCGACTACGGTTACTTTACCAAGAGTTGATAACTCTTTGTATAACGCTTCTAATCCAGGTGCAAAAACACCATCATCATTGCTTACTAATATATTCATGAATATTCCTGAATAAAATCCACACACTCACGTAATACTGACGTTGCAAAACACCCTGTTGATAAATCAAAACTGATCAATAAGTCGTTACCTTGAACTTTCCAAGTTAGGTTGTCTGGTGTTAATAAAATACTACGACGTTCTTGTTTTAAGCCGTGATCACACAACATCTGTTGCCAATTAGCATATTGATTGGCGGTGGTAGACTCAAGTTCTAATGTTTTACCTGTCGTTTCAAAGTCACCTTTACCAAATAACGGTGCCGATATTTGTATATCACGCTCCTGTATACGCTGGAGAATTTCCTCATCAACATCTTGACTGAAATAAGAATTTGAACCGCTTAAAATAAACACATCACCATTAACAGCTTGTGTAAAAACATTCTGTTTCAAACGTTCATTAACCACTTGGTTGAAAATATACGAACGGCTCGCAGACAAAGCAAAACCTTTGATCTTTTTATTCTTTATATCTTCGCCATTTGACATACGGTCTGCCCAATTAAGGTTATTTCCTTTAAAACCAAACCGTTGTAAACCAAAATAATTAGGAACACCATATTTTATAATTTTTTCTAATCGCCCAATCGTGTCGATAACATCTGTAATATCACGTAAAAGAATATCAAAATGATTGGACTTCAGTGCTCCAATTTTTAATTTTTTACTATGCCTAGAATGTTCTATTAAACGAATATTTTCAGTACCTAACGTAGTTAAGTCTATATCCTGTTTTACATTCATTTGCACAGAAAACCACTGGTGAGAGATTGATTGTTTATCTTTTAATCCAGCATAACCAATATCACGGAGTCTACGCCCGAAAAACTTGGCTAAGTATTCACACACTTGGTGAGTATTGAGTTCAGTTTTTTCTATTAATAAAAATACGTTTTCGCCTTCTCCCGTTAATTCAAAACCTAAATTTTCGGTTACAACAAAATCTTCAGGAACCGTTTTAAATTTAGCACTGGCTTTTGGCTTACCATGTAAATACGTCCAATGTTCAAAAGACCAATCTTTAAAAAACTCAGCAGGTGTTTTAGTTTGTTCTGGTGTTGCTGCCTTTTTTGTAGATAAAGCGGTCTCTTCTGTAGATACTGCAGTTGGTGAAATTTGCTCTGTCATTATACTGATTCCATTAAGACAACTGCATGAACAGAAATCCCTTCTTTACGACCTTCAAAACCAAGTTTTTCTGTTGTTGTTGCTTTTACTGATACTTGGCTTAAATCTGCATTTAAATCTTCAGCTAATACACTGCGCATTGGTTCAATATGAGGTGCCATTTTAGGCGTTTGAGCAACAATAGTTAAATCACAATTTCCCAGTTTATAACCTTGTTGTTGTGCTAATTTAACAACATGACGTAATAAAATTCGGCTGTCTATATTCTCATATTGATCTGATGTGTCTGGGAAATGTTTACCAATATCACCTAATGCAAGCGCACCTAATATCGCGTCACATAAAGCATGTATAGCTACATCACCATCAGAATGAGCAATAAAGCCTTGACTATAAGGAACCTTAACGCCCGCTAATGTAATTGGCCCTTTACCTCCAAACTTGTGTACATCGTAACCAAAGCCAATTTTAAAATTCATTCTTTTTACTCTTTATATAATACTCAGCTAACTCAAGATCTTCGGGCTGAGTAATTTTAATGTTTTTTGCACTACCGGCGATTAATGCTACGTCATACCCTGCTAATTCTAGTGCTGACGCTTCGTCAGTGACACTTGGATTAATTTCACCTGTAGTACTGATTTGTTCGATGAATGCTTGGTACAATTGGCTGACATTACAACATTGTGGTGTTAACGCATGCCAAAGGTTATTTCTGTCTTCTGTTCGGCTAATAAAATTTGAGCCGACAATCGAACGCTTCATAGTATCGCGTACTTGTGTTGCTAATATTCCAGCATAGTCATTGATAATGCATTGGCTTGCTAAATTGACTATATCTTGTTGTTCCAAACATGGTCTGGCTGCATCATGCACCATAACCCATTGGCTATTTTTTTCGTGTAGGTATTTAACCCCATTTAATACTGAATTAGCCCGCTCTTTGCCACCAATAACTGTGTGTATTTTAGGATGTGATGCAATGGGTAATGTATTAAACACTCTATCGTGTGGGGCTATAACGACAATAATTTGGTCAACTTCTGGCAAATCTAAAAAACAATTAATCGTATATTCAAGGACCGTTTTGCCCAATAATGGCAAATACTGTTTTGGAGTTGATGATTGCATACGTTTTCCAATTCCAGATGCTGGAATAACCACAGAAAACATTGGGAGTGACGCCATTTACTTTTGCTCTTTATTACTTGGGACTAAACGGAAAAACGTTTCATTTTCTCGGATCATTCCAAGCTCATTCCTTGCTCTTTCTTCAATCCCTTCGAGGCCACCTTTTAAATCTTTAACGTCTGCGTCTAACAACTCATTACGTTTTAATAATTCATCATTACCAGATTTAAGTTTGGTCACTTCCGTACGATTAGCGTTATAAAATTGCAGGCCATTATGCCCAAACCAAAATCGATATTGGATCAGAAGAAATATTATTATTAAAACAAAATTAACAATTCGCACAGTGCCATCACTTATAACTGATTGGATTATGTATTATGCAAAGGATGCAGTCAGATTGAAAGGTATAGATGGCGATTTAAAGGTTATTTTTTTAACGATAATAATTTAGAAAACTGACGCCAATTAATTCTACTCGCTAATAGCATTTCTCGTAACGATAATAATCTGGGTGAGGTTCTACGACCATTTAGCCATTGATGCCCACAGCATGCAGCTGCCATTACAGCTTTACTGGGTTTTAACAGCTTTTTACTGTGGATATTAGAGCCCATTAGTTGGTGGCCACTTAACTCAAACCAACCATGTTCGTTACAGTGAATTTTATTATTTACTAAATCTATTTCATCAATCGTATCTAGCACTATTTGTTCGATTGAATTTTCAGTTACAGAGATCGGGACGATTAATGCCATTTTGACATGCTCTTTATAAAACAACTCCGTTTTATCTTGTTCAGCTTTTAGCGAATGAGGCTTAACCGATTGGTTACTGATCCAAGAACCATTTTGACTGTCTAAATCTAACGGTGTGTACAACTCACTAATGTGCTCGGCTGCTTTTTTTATATAAAAAGACATAGAGCCTAAACGTTTTCTTAACGCCTCAGGTGTAAGTTCGGTATCTTCTGATAAACCTATTAACTCCCTCTCGTATAGGGCGTTAGAAAGCTCAGCAAATATTTGCTGTCCTGTTCTTTGCTGCCATAAAAAAGTTTGTTCTTTAGGATCTGTCATCAAATCAACTATAGCGTTTAATTTTTAAATACTCTAAATAAAAAAGGAGCGCTAATAGCACTCCTTTCTCTCAAGCAAGTAATTATGCTTGGCCTTTGATCTCAGAACG
Organism: Psychrosphaera sp.; assembly: GCA_034111705.1. Classification (GTDB taxonomy): domain Bacteria; phylum Pseudomonadota; class Gammaproteobacteria; order Enterobacterales; family Alteromonadaceae; genus Psychrosphaera. The sequence goes on along the minus strand of JAWUWS010000025.1, from coordinate 7,069 downwards.
ACCACGATAAGCTACATCACCTAATTGCTCTTCAATTCGTAACAATTGGTTATATTTAGCAACACGGTCTGAACGACATAAAGAACCAGTCTTTATTTGTCCAGCTGCGGTACCAACGGCTAAGTCAGCGATAGTCGAATCTTCTGTTTCACCACTACGGTGAGAAATAACAACAGAGTAACCCGCTTTTTTCGCCATACGAATCGCTTCTAATGTTTCAGTTAATGTACCAATTTGGTTGAACTTGATAAGAATTGAATTACCAACACCTTTCTCAATACCTTCGCGTAAAATCTTTGTATTAGTAACAAATAAATCATCACCAACCAATTGAACTTTATCGCCAATTTTGTCAGTCAATAATTTCCAACCATCCCAATCAGACTCATCTAAGCCGTCTTCAATAGAAAGAATAGGATACTTGTTACTTAAGTCTGCTAAGTAATCACAGAATCCAGCTGAATCAAACGTTTTACCTTCGCCTTTCATGTTATATATACCGTCAGAGTAGAACTCTGAAGATGCACAATCTAGCGCAAGTGTTACGTCTTCGTTTAATTTGTATCCAGCACGCTCAACCGCTAATTCAATAACAGTTAACGCTTCTTCGTTAGATGCTAAGTTTGGTGCAAAACCACCTTCGTCACCCACTGCCGTATTCAATCCTTTTTCACTTAATACTTTCTTAAGTGTGTGGAAAATTTCAGAGCCAATACGTAACGCTTCACGAAATGAAGGTGCTGATACAGGTTGGATCATGAATTCTTGAATATCAACATTATTATCTGCGTGTTCACCACCATTGATAATATTCATCATAGGAACTGGCATAGAATATTCGCCAGATGTACCGTTTAAGTCAGCGATATGCTCAAATAATGCGATGCCATTTTCAAATGCTGCAGCTTTAGCGTTTGCTAATGACACTGCTAATATTGCATTTGCACCTAATACCGCTTTGTTATCAGTACCGTCTAAATCTAACATAGCTTGGTCGACAGCAACTTGTAGCTGTGCATCTTTACCAATAACAGCAGGGGCAATCTTGTCGTTAATGTTACTAACAGCAGTTAACACCCCTTTACCCATATAGCGAGATTTATCACCATCTCGTAACTCTAGAGCTTCACGAGAACCAGTAGATGCACCTGATGGAGCAACGGCACGACCAAACGCACCAGATTCTAAGTAAACATCAGCTTCAACGGTAGGATTGCCACGTGAATCCATGATTTCACGGCCAATAACTTTAACTATTTGAGACATTTTTATTCCTTATTCAAAAAGAACGCAGCTTAGGCTGCGTTTTATTATTTATTATTTATTTTTGACAAACTCACCAGCAGCGCCGACAAAGCCTTCAAACAAAGGATGTCCATCCCTTGGTGTTGATGTAAATTCTGGATGAAACTGACCTGCAATATAAAAAGGATGATCTGGCAGTTCAATCATTTCTACAAGCTTTTTATCTTCCGATAGTCCACCAAACACTAAACCAGCTTTCTCCAACTGTTCAATGTAATTGTTATTTACTTCATATCTATGACGATGACGTTCAACTATCCATTCATTACCATAAACTTCACGCGCTTTCGATTTAGGCTTAAGATAACACTTTTGTGCTCCTAAACGCATCGTACCACCTAAGTCTGACTTTGCATTACGCATTTCAACTTGCCCTTCGGCGTCTAACCATTCGGTAATTAAGCCAACAACTGGATGTGGGCTATCTGGATTAAATTCAGTTGAGTGCGCATCAGTCAAGCCTGCAACGTTACGAGCAAATTCAATTAACGCCAATTGCATACCCAAACAAATACCTAAATATGGCACTTTATTTTCACGAGCATATTGAGCCGCTAGCATTTTACCTTCAGTACCACGTTCACCAAACCCACCAGGGACGAGTATTGCATCTAAATCTTTAAGTATATGAACGCCTTTAACAACAACATCTTGTGCATCAACATAATGGATATTAACAGTTAAACGTTTTTTCAATCCTGCATGTTTTAAAGCTTCATTTACTGACTTGTATGCATCTGGTAATTCAACATACTTACCAACCATACCTATATTTACTTCACCAGAAGGATTTGATTCAGCATAGAGTACTTGTTCCCACTCAACTAAATCAGCTTCTGGGGCTTCAATATGGAAACGGCGACATACTAAATCATCCAAACCTTGTGATTTCAACAACGCCGGTATTTGGTAAATTGAACTTACATCTTTAAGACTAATAACCGCTTTTTCTTCAACATTGGTAAACAAAGAGATCTTTGCTCTTTCATTTGCTGGAATAGCACGATCTGAACGACAGACTAAAATGTCTGGTTGAATACCAATAGAACGTAATTCTTTTACTGAATGTTGTGTTGGCTTAGTTTTAATTTCACCGGCAGTGCCTAAATAAGGAACCAAGGTTAAATGCATGTACATTGCATTTTCTCGACCAACTTCTGTGCCTAGCTGACGTAAAGCTTCAAGAAATGGTAGAGATTCAATATCCCCTACTGTGCCGCCTACTTCAACGATAGCGATATCCATGCCTTCAGCACCAGCAACAACACGAGCTTTAATTTCATTAGTAATGTGCGGTATAACCTGAATAGTGGCACCTAAATAATCACCACGACGCTCACGAGCCAATACATCTTGATAAACTCGACCTTGAGTAAAGTTGTTTTTCTTGGTCATTTTATTACGAATAAAACGTTCGTAATGACCTAAATCTAAATCTGTTTCTGCACCATCTTCTGTAACAAATACTTCACCATGTTGGATTGGGCTCATCGTACCCGGGTCAACATTAATATATGGGTCAAGCTTTAAAATAGTTACGTTTAAACCGCGTGCTTCTAAAATTGCTGCTAAAGATGCAGCGGCTATACCTTTGCCTAAAGAAGAAACAACGCCACCAGTAACAAATATATATCGAGTAGTCATACAAACCTTAAAAATTAGACTGCTAAACTTGGAAACATCACAAACAACAACGAAAAAAGCATCACTTGAATGAAATTTAAGCGATTAATTATTTGTTTTTGGATGTGTGGTCAGGATGGGATGAAAGTATACCAAACGCACACAAATTCAACAATCTAGAATATCGATTTATTACGATATTTTATCGCTTAATTATTAAACCAAGTAGACTAAGTTAATACTCAATCCACTTGGTTTGTATTAAGGTTTAGCCAACTAACGCTAATAATATACCTGCAGCTACAGCAGAGCCTAAAACGCCTGCTACATTTGGTCCCATAGCGTGCATCAACAAGAAGTTATGAGGATTGGCTTCCAAGCCAACTTTATTTACTACTCGTGCCGCCATTGGTACAGCAGAAACCCCTGCGGCTCCTAATAATGGATTTATTGGATCTTTGCTAAATTTGGACATTAGTTTAGCCATAAGTACACCTGCGGCTGTACCAATACTAAATGCAATTGCGCCTAAACCTAAAATACCTAAAGTCTCTACCGTTAAAAACTTATCTGCACTTAATTTTGAGCCGACAGCTAATCCTAAAAAGATAGTCACAATGTTAATCAGTTCATTTTGTGCGGTGTTGCTTAATCTATCTACAACACCACTTTCTTTCATTAAATTACCTAAACAGAACATGCCGACTAATGGTGCTGCTGCCGGTAAAAACATTGCCGATAAAAAAAGCACTGCTAAAGGAAATATGATCTTTTCCTTTTTACTTACAACACGCAGTTGCTCCATTTTTATCTTACGTTCATCTTCAGTTGTTAACGCTTTCATGATTGGCGGTTGAATGATTGGAACCAAAGCCATATATGAGTATGCAGCAACCGCAATAGCACCTAATAAATCAGGTGCTAACTTAGAAGCTAAGAATATAGCGGTAGGGCCATCAGCACCACCAATAATAGCGATAGCTGAAGCGTCTTGTAAGCTAAAATCAAACCCAGGGATCAGGTTTAACAAAATGGCTCCAAACAAGGTAGCAAAAATACCAAATTGTGCCGCAGCGCCTAATAACAACATTCTTGGATTTGCGATCAAAGCGCTAAAGTCTGTCATTGCACCAACACCCATAAATATTAATAACGGGAAAACACCCGTTTCAATACCTACATGATATATATAATAAAGCAAACCACCTTCGTCATTGAAGCCTGCTAAAGGGATATTGGCTAATATCGCCCCAAACCCTATAGGTAATAGTAACAATGGTTCAAAGCCCTTTGCTATTGCTAAAAACAATAACAGTAGCCCAACGGCCATCATAATGATCTGACCGAGTTCAAAGTGTGCTAGAGCTGTAGAGGCCCAAAGCGTTTGTAAACCTTCCATTTGTTCTACCCTAATGTAAGTAAGACATCGCCTGTTGTTACAGCGTCGCCTTCTTTAATATTTATAGAAGCAATTGTGCCTGAAGAGGCAGCACGAACTTCAGTTTCCATTTTCATCGCTTCCATAATGATCACAACATCACCATCTTCTACGACACTACCTGGAGATACTAAAATTTTAAAGATATTACCTGCAAGTGGTGCATTTAGCGTTTCACTTGCATTGACTGTTGTATGTTGAGTATGGGCTTCATCTTTTTGAGCTCCTTGTACTACGCTACTTAACTCTCCAGAAGGAGCAACAACTACTTCATATACTTTGCCATCAACAGAAACACTATACGCTTCTGGATCATCATTAGATGCTGATTTTGCTTGTTTAGGCGTTTCAATTTCACCTGTTGGAACTGGCTCAAACGCGGAAGGGTTATTACGATTTTCTAAAAACTTAAGGCCTATTTGTGGGAAAAGAGCGTAAGTCAGAACATCGTCTATTTTTTCATCCGCAAGAACAAGGCTTTTTTCTGCAGCAAGCGCATCTAACTCGTCCGTTAATTTAACTAACTCATCTTCAATGTTATCAGCAGGACGACATGTAATAGCTTCAGCACCATCTAATACTCTTGCTTGTAATTCAGCATCAACTGGGGCTGCTGTTGCACCGTATTCACCTTTTAATACACCGGCTGTTTCTTTGGTAATCGACTTATAACGCTCACCTGTCAATACGTTTAATACCGCTTGAGTTCCAACAATTTGTGAGGTTGGGGTTACTAAAGGAATTTGTCCTAAATCTTTACGAACTTTAGGTATTTCCTTTAATACTTCGTCCATTTTATCTTCAGCACCTTGCTCACGTAATTGATTTTCCATGTTGGTTAACATGCCACCAGGAACTTGGGCCAATAAAATACGTGAATCAACACCTTTTAAGCTGCCTTCAAATTTTGCATATTTCTTTCTGACTTCTCTAAAATAAGCTGCAATTTCAGCTAACAATACGAGATCTAAGCCTGTATCTCTGTCAGTGCCTTCAACAATCGCTACCATGGTTTCTGTTGGACTATGCCCATATGTCATACTCATTGAAGAAATAGCAGAGTCCAACATATCGATACCAGAATCTATCGCTTTTTGATAAGTTGCAGTCGACAACCCAGTTGTTGCATGACATTGCATAGCTATTGGTAAATCAATGGTCGATTTTAAAGTCGTAATTAATTCTTCACATTCATAAGGACGTAATAAACCGGCCATATCTTTAATACAAATAGAATGACACCCCATGTCTTCCAATCTTTTAGCCATGTCTACCCAAGTTTGTAGGTTATGGACTGGGCTAACCGTATATGAAATTGTGCCTTGCGCGTGAGCGCCTACATCAACTGCTGATTTAACTGCAGTTTCTAAGTTTCTGATGTCATTCATTGCATCAAAAATTCTGAATATATCTACACCGTTAGTGTGGGCACGTTCAACAAACTTTCTTACTACATCATCAGCATAATGGCGGTAACCTAATAAGTTTTGACCACGTAATAACATTTGCTGTTTTGTGTTTGGCATTGCTTGTTTTAAAGCTCGGATACGTTCCCACGGATCTTCACCAAGATATCGAATACAAGAGTCAAATGTTGCTCCCCCCCAAGACTCCATTGACCAAAAACCAACCTGATCGAGTTTACCTGCAATTGGTAACATATCTTCTAAACGCATTCGGGTTGCAAGTAATGATTGATGCGCATCACGCAGCACCAACTCAGTAAGTAACAATGGCTTTTTCATGTTGATTCCTCTATTGATTTCGCTCTTTATATTGTTTTACGGCGGCAGTTATAGCTGCAATCACCTGTGGCGAAGTTTTACTAAAATTTGTAGTTTTTATTTCGTTACGCGTGGGTTTAATTGGATCTGGATATGCTTCAGCAAATTTAGTTAATAACTTTATTGCCACTATTAGCAATGATAAGAATAAGAATACAACGACCATTCCTACTAACATAAGTACGCCAGCTTCAGCTAAAAGCTCTGCTACATTCATAATTTCACTACCCGATTATTGTTGTTGATTAATTTAAAAATCGTTTGCAAAGACTGTTGTTTTTATTTTAGTCATCAAAAGTGCAAACCAAACTTAGAGTATTAACTCTTAAATAACACAAAAACCTCTCTAATTGAAAGAAATTTTTTAGCCAAATAAAGTAATTCACCGCTAAATACTTAACCTACAAGGTATATTAATAATGAATAAATAATAATTTAATGTGAATAATTATTTAAAGAAATACACGACATATTAATTAATCAGTAAAATTGAACAATAAATAGTAATTTAACGTTAATGGAGTATAGATTTAAATTGGAAATGTATGTGAGGTATTCTAAATTTTAGTTTAATTGATGTTCTTTAGGATTGTTACTAAAAGGAGGGAAAGATATGGTGCGCTCGGGAGGATTCGAACCTCCGACCGCCTGGTTCGTAGCCAAGTACTCTATCCAGCTGAGCTACGAGCGCACAATAAACTTTCTTCTGTGATGATGGTGCGCTCGGGAGGATTCGAACCTCCGACCGCCTGGTTCGTAGCCAAGTACTCTATCCAGCTGAGCTACGAGCGCACTTTAATCACAAAAACATTGAATGGCGGAGAGGGGGGGATTCGAACCCCCGATAGGGCTACAAACCCTATACTCCCTTAGCAGGGGAGCGCCTTCAGCCACTCGGCCACCTCTCCACTCAATGTGG
>JAWUWS010000024.1:0-9816 GCA_034111705.1 Psychrosphaera sp. | reverse complement strand
CCGTATGCTGCATATAAGCCCCAAGATAACTTAGCATTACCTGTTTCTGCTTTTAGCGTTGCAACGGTTGCTACACATTGTAGAGCAACAACATAAAACAATAACAAACCTATGCCAGTGCCTAGTGGTAAACCATCATCCATTATGTTTTGTGCAAGGCCTGCAATGTTTTCGTCCGCGCCTTCCATTCCGTACAACGTTCCAAGTGCGCCAACAAATACTTCACGGGCTAAGAAAGACATTAATATTGCGATGCCGTAACGCCAATCCAATCCAAGTGGTGCAAATACAGGTTCAATAAAGTGACCAATACTGCCTAACCAAGAATCTTCCAAACTTGAATTTAGTGGGAAGTAACCCAACACCCAAATACCCACAGCAACAAAAAAGATAACCGGGCCTGCACGTTTAATAAACTGAATGCCGCTGTTGATCACACGATGATATAACGGTTTCCAATGTGGTAAACGGTAACTTGGTAATTCAATAATAAATGGCATTTCTGACTGTTCTTGTTCGGTCAAGCTTGAGTGGCTTAATAGCGCACTGATAATAAGCGCCGTGACGATGCCAAACATATACAGACCAAAGAAGGTAACACCTTGCATATTAAATATACCTAGGAAATATTGATCTGAAGGAATAAATACAGAGACCAATAAAGCATAAACAGGTAAACGTGCAGAACAAGACATTAATGGGATTGTTAACATGGTGATCAAACGTTTACGCGGAGACTCAATGGTTCTTGCCGCCATAATTGCAGGTATTGCACAGGCGTGACCAGATAAATATGGAATAAAGCTACGACCAGACAAACCAAAATAACTTAACGGTTTATGACAAATCAATGCTGCTCTGGCTAAATAACCGCTGTCTTCTAACAAGCCAATAATAAAGGTCAGTACCATGATTTGCGGAACAAATACTAAGAACGAACCAACACCACCAAAAATGGCGTCATTCAAAAAATCGGTAACTACGCCTTCGCCGGTAAACTGAGTTACAAAAACAGCTGTGCCAGCAATAATGGTTTCTACACCATCCATAAGTGGCGTTGCCCAAGTAAAGATACTTTGGAATAACACAAACATAATCGCTAAGAAGGCAAAGCCGCCCAAAAAGCTGTTAAGTAAAAAGGTGTCTACTTTGTTTTGATTGCTAAGTACCACATCCTTGTTCATGGCATAGGTTTTAGCTAATTTACGGCTGAAATCAATAAACTGTTTTGTGGTGTCCAAAGGTGCTCTTGGGGCTTGAAGAGGAAAATCTTTATATTCTGAATTCAATAATGCATTTTTAAATTCAGTGATACCGTCAAGAGAACGAGCTGACAATGCATAAACTGGCGCACCTAATTCATTAGACAGTCCATTAATATCAATGTCATGGCCAAAACGTTTTACTTCATCAATAAAATTTAAAACAAACACAATTTGTTTATTTTCTTGATTTGCTAGCTGCTGTGCTTGCAACGCAAACACTAAGCTACGTTCTAAACGAGTGGCGTCTAATACGCAGACTACAAGTTCAGTTTCGTCGTCTTTAACACGTAGGGTTAATTGCTCAACGGCGACTTGCTCGTCGATGGATAAGGTATTGAGTGAATAAGTACCAGGAAAGTCGATGACCTCATATTCAGCCATCTTTCCGCTTTTAATTTCAACGGTAACACCAGGATAGTTAGCAACTTTTTGGCGTAAGCCTGTGAGTTGGTTGAATAGAAGACTTTTACCGCAATTAGGTTTGCCTACAAGGAGTATTTTTTTCATTATGCGTTACTTTCTTGTGTGGAAAGGAATATTTGTTCAGCGACTTTTTGCTCTAGTGAGTAAACACAATCGCCAATTTGAATAACTAAAGGTCCAGAAAATATGCTTCTGCGTAAACATTTAATATATTGATCTGTCTCGAAGCCCATTTCAGCTAACCGAGTACTGACCGAGTCATCTAAATGCTCACAAAGGTGTGAAACGTTTGCAACCTCACCTTTTTTTAATTCCCATAAAGTCATATCAACCTCAATTCTTAAGAAGAAAAGGCATAATATACTTTTTTGCGCAAAGTGTTAAATGATAATCGTTTTTATTAACATTGCTTTGAGCCATATCAAGAATAGCTACTTTATTGTTGTTAGCTTAGTTGTGCATGAGGGTTATGAAGGAGATAAAGGCTAAATCAATATTGTACTGGCGACATCGGTTAAGTCAGTAAATACGTCATCGGCCAACGCTTTGGCTTCATCGTTAAATAATTGACCAGAGCTAACCAAAAATTTGCGTTGAATACCTGCAGCCGTTGCCGCTTGCATGTCGGATGCTTTATCACCAATCATGATAGATGTGTTCGGATTTAGGTTATGTTCGTTAATAGCTTGTAATAACATGCCTGGTTGCGGTTTGCGGCAATCACAATCTATCAAATATGGCGCATTGGCTTTAACTGGATGATGTGGACAATAGTAAACCGCTAAGATATCCACGGCGTTATTTTTAAATTGCTCAACCATCCAATCTGTTAATTTTGCAAAGTCTTGCTCTGAATAATAACCACGGCCAATACCTGATTGATTGGTGATGATCACAATTTTATAACCTGCATCTTGAAATTGTTTGCAGGCACTAAAAACACCATCAATAAACTCAAAGTCTTTTGGTTGTGACACATAACCGTGATCAACATTAACCACGCCATCACGATCTAAAAATAGTGTTTTGGAAAAGGGCTTAGCGGATGATGCCATTACAGTTCACATCCTTTAACACGGCCTTTAACACAGTCCTTAACAAGTCTGTCAAATTGAGTCTGTACTTGTTTTACCGTAATTTGCTGCATTAAATCTTTACCTTTTACGCGTACTCCCCATTTTAACTTATCAGCAGTTTTACCCTTTTGTTGTAACAGGTTTTGGTGGTAAACCTCAGCAACATAATCTTGGTACAAATAAGGCCCTGTACGTTTTGGATTAGAGTGTGCATATAAACCCAAAACAGGGGTGCCTTGTGTTACCGCCATGTGGGCTGGGCCAGTATCTGGTGCTAATACTAATGATGCATTTTTTAAACACACTAACATTTGTTTTAAACTGGTTTTACCGATTAAGTCTACAATGTCAGTTTTTGCGTGATGTTTAATGGCATCACCAAGTTCTCTGTCTATTGGAGCTGGACCACCACATAAAGCAACATCAAACCCTTTACTTGCTGCATAATCAGCAAGTGCAGCATAACGCTCTGGTAACCAGTTCCGTTCTTTTTTACTGGCGGCTGGTGATATCACTAAGGTTTTTGACTCTGGTTTTATATGTGAATTGGCAAAGCTAATGTCGTCGTCTGAAACTGGAATATTCCAAGTTAAATGATCTAGCTCAGAAAGCGAGACTCCTAACTTTTCAGCAAAGCCAAAAAAACCTTCTAAAACGTGAGGCTCAGACTGAGGTGCAATTCGTTCTTTAGTAAACAAGGCATGCAACTCTTTGGCACGATGCCAGTCAAAACCAATCTTGCGTTTAGCATTTATAAACCGAGCCGCCCAGTTGGCGCGCAGTGCAACTTGCATGTGTAATAACACATCAAATGTTTGACCTGCTAAGTCTTGCTGTAATTGTTTAAATGCATCGCTTCCTTTGGATTTATCAAAAATAACAAACTCAACGCCGGGTAAACCGTCGAGTAACATTTTTTCAATCTTACCAACAATCCAAGTTACTTTTGCTTGAGGGTGCTGCTTTTGAATGGCTTGCACAGCAGCAACGGCATGGCAAACATCACCGATAGCGGATAACCTTAAAATACAAATAGACTGCAAAGACACACAAACTCCTAAAAAAAACGTACAAAGCTAAGAATAAAAACGCAATGAAAACACAAAACCAAAGTACAAAGCAGAACCAAAAGACACAAAATAACAGAGCAAAAACTAAATCAAATTGGCTTAAGGTGGTAATGCTAATGTATGATTTGCACTATTCCAACTTAAAACTTGTAAGAAGTCGTTTTGTTATCAAATTCACCTGCCTCTCCATGGCATAAAACTACTGAAAATGGTCAAACTATTTTAGCTCACCTTAGTGTACCAGATACAGTCATTTCAAAATGGTTTGATGCTAGCTACTGGAATGAACAAAACGCGATTACTGGCGAATCTAAAGGCCGTAACACTACCTATTTTATAAAATATAATTCAGAGTCAGAACAGGCTTCTTCAGAACGACATTTTGTATTACGTCATTATTATCGTGGTGGTTTAGTTAGTAAAATATTACACGACGAATTTTTATTTACAGGCATAAACAAGACGCGCAGCTTTGCGGAGTTGATCATGTTACAAAAAATGGTCGACTTAGGTTTACCCGTGCCAAAACCAATAGCGGCTATGGTAACAAAAGTAGCAGGTTTATGGTGTCGTAACGATATTTTAATAGAACGCATTGCTGACGCAAAAGATGGTTATCACTGGTTATTGGCACAAGAGCTGTCAAACGACACTTGGCAAACAATCGGTGCGACCATTAAACGTTTTCATGAGTGCGGTGTATTCCACAGTGATCTTAATATTCATAATATTATGATAGATAACAATGGCAGTGTGTTTTTGATTGATTTTGACCGCTGCGAATTTAAAAGCCCTGAAATTAGCAAATCAGCAAAGGGGTGGAAACAAGCTAATTTAGACCGCTTGTTAAGATCTCTTAATAAAGAGCTAAGCAAAGACAACGTCTTTAATTTTAATGACGCTAATTGGCAGCAACTGCTATTAGGTTATTCCCAATGAGCTTTATCAGCAAAACAAAGCGCATATTAACTTTATGCTTTTACAACAGCTTATTAATTATCTTTACGCTGGTGGATATCAGTAAATGGTTAATTGCTTTGTTAAAACAAGTTGGCTTTTTCCTATTAAGAAAACCCCTTAAAGGCACAGAAAAACGTGATTGGTATTGGGGACAAAAATACGGCTTAGTCAGCAAAGGTTTAGCTTCAAGTCAGTTGGCCGTAGAAAGTAAAATATCTAACCGTAAAACAATATTGATCCATTGTGCTTCCGTTGGCGAAGTGGTTGCGGTTATTCCACTTATAAAACAACTGTTAAATGACGCTAAAGGCACTTTATTATCGTTGAATTTTGTTGTCACCACAAACACCAAAACAGGAAAAGAACAGTTATTACGATCATTAGATGATGAGCTTAAAAACAAAGTCACACACACCTATTTACCTGTTGATCTGCCTTGGTTAATGTCATCATTATTAAAACAAGTTAAGCCAGATATGCTTGTTATTATGGAAGTGGAATTATGGCCTAACTTGATCAACCTATGTTATAAAAAACACATTCCCGTGAGTATAGTAAACGCCAGATTAACCGATAAAACCACAAAGGGTTATCAGAAGTTCATTAGCCTTGCTCAGCCTATGATCCAGCAATTACACAGAGTATATGCACGTAACCAAACCGACTTTGATAACTACTTAATAATGGGGATTGCACCAGAGAAGTTAACACTGGCTGGCAATATTAAATTTGATATTCCTGTTGCTGACTTTACTAATGCCGAACAATTAAGAGAGTCGTTAAACTTAACCAACAGGCTGGTTATTATTGTTGGCAGTAGTCATGAAGGTGAAGAAAGTTTAATTGCAGAAGCTTACGCACAATTTAAAACGCAGTTTCCAGATTTACTGTTAATTATTTGCCCAAGACACCCAGAGCGTTTTTCCCAAGTATTTGATTATTTAACCTCACAGGGCTTAAACACATTAAAGATGAGTGAATCTGAGTCGGCTGAAGTTACCACCGATGTTCTGTTGGGCGATCAAATGGGGCAACTAAGTAAATTATACGGTGTTTGTGATATTGCCTTTGTTGGCGGATCGTTTGCCAAACGTGGTGGTCACAATCCAATTGAAGCCGCGGCATTTGCTAAACCTATCATTATGGGACCACATGTTTATAACAACCCAGAAATTTGCCATACATTAGCGGATGACGGCGGATTGATTATTGCCAATAACCACTTTGAATTTGTTAGCCAATTAAATACATGGTTATCTAATAAAGAGTTAAGTGAAGACGCAGGCAAAAAAGCATTTGCTACACTACAACAAAACTCAGGTGTGATTAAACAGATCAGTGCTGAGTTGATGGATATATTGCACGGTCGTTAGAATAAAGAAAGTTAAGCCCTGATACTGTCAAATTCTGAATCACTCGATAATATGCAATATTTTTAATAACTTTTATATTTGCCTAAGATATTTGATTTTACTTTGATCTCAATTATTCATTTATTGCAAAGTGTAGAAATAACAGGATGTTATATCGGTTGTTGCTATTTAATCTGCTCTGATATTTAATGGTAATAATTATCGTTTGAATACTATAAAGTACATAAGAAGGATTTTATGAATCGCCTTATTAAAACAGTCAATAAATACTTAATTTCAGGTGTTGTATTTGGTGTGGTTGGATTTTTGTATTATGCTAACTTTCGACAAGCACCTATTTATTTAGACTTTAACCCTCTATTTTCTCTATTTAAGTTAACATCAGAGTCCATTTTACTTCCACGTTATATAGATGAATGGATACCAAGCTTTTTACATGTTATTGGCATGAGCCTGTTCACCTTTGGTTTGTATATTTCGATGGCAACGTTCAGGCAATCAAACACAAAATTACTTCCTAATTTACATATAATTATTCCAGTTTTTTGGTTAGTTACTGATTTGTTATTTGAGTTCGGCCAAGCTGGTCAAAGCGGTTTATTAATAACCGCTGGTAATTTTGAATGGATGGACGTTACAGCACTTATAGTTGCAACATTGTTAAGTATTTATTTACTTTCAAAGTCTAGATTCATTAACACGGAAAAAACAACACCTACCTCTATCTCTAAAATAATAAAAAGCGCTATCAGTGAAAAGTTAGCGATTACAGTCGCTTTACTTGTCGGCAGTTATACCATGCTGGGCAGTTATCTTTATGAATGTGAATCTGTTGATGGCTATGTAGGTACTTGTTGGGTAACGCCGATATATGCATCAAAAGATGTAATTCGAGAAATGGATGAAATTTTTGTTTCTACAAACCGTGTATTAAATAATGGAAACTTACCGACTCGGCAGTTTAATGGCATCAACAACGCTGGCAAAATATATGTTTACGGCGATATATTATTTATCAATGAGCTCTATGATGGAACCTATGTATTTGACAACTCAGATCCATCCGTTCCTCAATACCTTGCTTACATTCGACTCATTGGTAATCAGGACATTGTTATTCATAATAACATCCTATATTTAGATAGTTTTATGGATATTGTTGCCATTGATTTGAATAATATTATTACCCTGATGAATAATACTGACTTCAATGACATATCGATCATTAGAAATATTGACATGATTGAGCAACCGAATATGGAAGAGTTCTTACCAGAATATTATTACTTTAAGTCTGGTACTGATGATCAATCCGACTCAATCATAATTGGCTACACAACCGCTACCAATAGTGAATATTACTTTTGGGACATTGAGCTATGAATAAAGGATTATTAATCATGAATTCATTTAAAATTTATTTTCTATTTGTTTGTATGTCTATTTTGAGTGGCTGCAGTGCCGAAGGTGATTCAGGCACTACCTCTGGTCAAAGCGGATCGTTAGCATCCATGGTAGTTGCGGACGGTCAACTTCATATTCTCAACAATGACTATGTTAAGTCCTTCGAATTATCAGGGGGAGTAAACATACAAGAAACTCATACCAGTGAATTTTTCTGGCAAGCAGAAACCTTAACTAATTACCAAAATGAATATTTATTAGTTGGTTCGGATACTGGCGTTATTGTCTACGACTTTAATAACCAACAAACATTAAGTACGGTGAATCATATTGAAGCTCTAGATCCAGTTATTGCAAACGGAATAACTGGCTATTTTACTACTAGAGATGGCAATGAAATGACTATTTCACCTTTTGAGCAAGACACTGTAAATATTATTGATTTGAGTGATTTAGAAAATGCCACGTTAGTTTTTACAAGCGAAGTGTTAAGTGAACCTGTAGGGTTAGCACTATATGGAGATGAACTTTTAGTTTGTGATAAAGCCACAGGGTTAGCACGATTTGACATTGTACAAGACGAAGGAGAAGTAGCTTCTGAACTGATTTATGTAAGCTCAAACTTCGACTTACCTTGTAACGACATTATAGTAAAAGACGATATCCTTATTTTAACCAATTCAATCGGTGTCACTCAAGTCACTATGATTAATGGCGAATTCACTATTTTGAGTGAAATTAACTAACAATATTTTTAGAGCCAGTTAATTGGCTCGTTATGACAAAATAATTTACTAAAGTATTTCATGGTGCGGTTGGAAGTGAACCGTGCATTGCACGGTCGTTAGAATGAAAAAGACTAATTTCACACAGTTCTTTTTTATTACAGACTTAAACTCAACTGTGGTTACATTATTAACTCTTTTCATTACACGAATTAAAACACATCCCTGATGTAAATCAACTTTGTAGTGGTTATTACTAACTCTACCATCCAATACTTCTTCTATTTGCTATACATGTTAGTTAATAAATAACGCACCACATCCGTACTTAGGTGATATATATACCTGAACACTAATAAATGGATATAAATCATATTAACAGGTAAAAGCTGTTGTAATCATCGGTATTAATAGTTTTATTTGATTGGCTAGATCGTCGATAGTGGTGTCAGAGCACATAAGCTTGTGCAAGTAACAGTATCAGTTTTATTAAATCTCCTTAAGTGCGGAGGACTTATTAGAATTGATATCAACTTTTCATTTAAAGATAGGGGATTTACATATGTCTAATAAAAAATGTCCAGTGATGCATGGCGGAGCAACAGAAACTAGTATGGATACTATGGAATGGTGGCCTAAGGCGCTTAACCTAGATATTTTGCATCAACACGATAGCAAAACTAACCCAATGGGCGAGGATTTTGATTATAGAGAAACCGTCAAAAGCCTAGACGTTGCGGCACTGAAAAAAGATATGCATGCCCTAATGACAGACAGCCAAACATGGTGGCCTGCAGATTGGGGACATTACGGTGGTTTAATGATACGTATGTCTTGGCATGCCGCAGGGACTTATCGTATTGCGGATGGTCGTGGAGGAGCGGGTACAGGTAATCAACGCTTCGCGCCTATCAATTCATGGCCAGATAACGTGAACTTAGATAAGGCACGTCGCTTACTTTGGCCAATTAAGAAAAAATACGGTAACAAACTTAGCTGGGCCGACTTAATTGCTTATGCTGGCACTATGGCTTATGAATCTATGGGTTTAAAAACCTTTGGTTTTGCTTTTGGACGTGAAGATATTTGGCATCCAGAAAAAGACACATATTGGGGCGCAGAAAAAGAATGGCTTGCGCCAAGTGGCAGTGAAGGCAGCCGTTACTCAGGCGAACGCGACTTAGAAAATCCATTAGCAGCAGTAATGATGGGACTTATCTACGTTAATCCAGAAGGTGTAGACGGTAACCCAGATCCGCTTAAAACCGCTAACGATATTCGAGTTACGTTTGAACGTATGGCAATGAACGACGAAGAAACGGTGGCTCTTACTGCTGGTGTCACACGGTTGGTAAATGTCATGGCAATGGTGATGCAGATTTATTAGAAGCGGATCCTGAAGGCGCAGAATTAGAAGACCACGGCTTTGGCTGGTTAAATAAAACCAAGCGTGGTATTGGCCGCGACACGGTATCTAGTGGTATTGAAGGTGCATGGACAACACATCCTACTAAATGGGA
>JAWUWS010000023.1:0-11775 GCA_034111705.1 Psychrosphaera sp. | reverse complement strand
GCTAAATTCGTAACCACAATTAACGGCATTACTTCCGCAGCGCCGCACGCTACCTTACGTGTAATAGAAGTTAACTTTGCTGACTTATCTTTAGGCACAATAACCGCATCAATACCTGCCGCATCTGCAGTACGAATGACGGCACCTAAATTATGAGGGTCTGTAACACCATCTAACACTAATAAAAATGGCGCTTTACCTTTCGCTGTCTTGGCATCTAATAAGTCTTTTAAATCTGATTCGTCTTTCTGCTTACCCGCTTTTACTCTTGCCATGATACCTTGATGTTGCTCGCCATCACTTTTGTCGTCTAATGCTTTTCTAGACATATATTGTATTGACACGCCTAGATTTTGAGCATCGGTTACAATTGGCAAAACACGGTCATCATCACGACCTTTTAATACAAAAACTTCAATAATTCGTTCTGGTTCATGCTGTAAAATAGCAGCTACTGAATGGATACCATACGCTAATTCAACGCTCATTTTTTCACTTACCTACTTATTTAGTACTGCTATTAGATTTTTTTGCTGCGATTCTTTTTCCGGCTCGGGACTTTGGTTTTTTCTTACCACTTTTCAATGGCTTCTTACGGCTGTCACGCTTTGGGCCTTTATCATCTTTATTACTACTGCGCTTACCTGAAGCGTCAGATTTAGATTCTCCACCAGCACTTCCTGAGTCTTTCTTTTTATCAGCGCCTTTTTCAAAAGGCACATCACCTTTACGTAAACGCTCTCTGATAGAAGTAGCCGTGTTATTGGTTCTTTCTTCGTTGGCTTTGGAGCGAGTTCGTGAACTTTTTCCGCTATTAGCTCTTCCATTGTTCGCTTTACCATTAGTAGCTCTGCCACCTTGAGTTGGTAATTCAGCTAACTCAAAATCAATTTGTTTTTCATCCAAGTCTACGGCTTTCACTCTAACCTCAAGTTTATCACCTAAACGGAATACTCGACGATTACGTTCACCGACTAAAACATGACGGTCACCGTCGTATTGATAATAGTCATTACCTAGCGCCGTGATGTGAACCAAACCTTCAATGTGTAAATCTATTAAGCGAACAAAAATACCAAATGAGGTCACTGACGAAATAACGCCATCATATTCAGCACCAACATGGTCTTGCATAAATTCGCACTTCAACCAAGATTCTACGTCTCTTGTGGCTTCATCAGCTCGGCGCTCTGTCATTGAACATTGTTGACCTAGCTCTTCTAACTCTTGTTCGTTATATGCATAATGACCTGATGTTTGTTGCCCTTGTTTGTTGATAATAGCTTTTATTGCTCTGTGAACAATTAAGTCAGGGTAACGACGGATAGGAGAAGTAAAATGAGCATAGCCTTCAAGCGCTAAACCAAAGTGGCCTATATTATCTGCTTGATACACAGCTTGGCGCATCGAGCGGATCATCATTGTTTGAATTAACTCACCGTCTGGTCTTGATAAGTATTTATTCACTTGAGTACTTAACTCTTTTGGTGTTGGTTCATCACTGAAAGTAAGTTCGCCGCCAAGTTCAGCAATGAATGATCTGAATGTAGCTAATTTACTTGGATCTGGTTTGTCATGAACACGGAACAATGCTTCTGCGTTATTTTGCTCAATAAACTGTGCAGCTGACACATTAGCTAAAATCATGCATTCTTCGATGATTTTATGTGCGTCGTTACGTGCTACCGTTTCTACCGATTCAATCTTACGTTGCGCGTTAAAAATAAACTTAGGTTCAATTGTTTCAAACTCAAATGCACCACGTTGAGCGCGCACTTGTTTAAGCTGAGTATACAGTTCAAACAAATCAACAATATGAGGATAAACATGTTGGTAACGCTCTCTTTGCTCTTCATCACCATCTAACATTGCCGCAACTTTGGTATAAGTTAATCTAGCGTGGGAATGCATCACGGCTTGATAAAACGTGTGTTCAGATAATTTACCCGATGCATCTATCGTCATTTCACAAACTAAACATAAACGATCGACCTGAGGATTTAACGAACATAAGCCGTTAGATAACTCTTCTGGCAACATAGGAACAACTTGATCCGGGAAATAAACCGAATTTCCGCGTTCAATGGCTTCTTTGTCCATTGGTGAATTATGTTTTACATAATGTGATACATCGGCAATTGCGACATATAAACGCCAACCGCCTGTCGCTAATTTTTCACTGTAAACTGCATCATCAAAATCTCGAGAGCTTTCACCATCAATCGTAACTAATGGTAGCTTGCGTAAATCAACGCGGCCTTCCTTATCTTGCTCTAGTACTTCTGCTGATAAATTTTCAGCAAACTTACTTACATCTGCAGGCCATTCATGAGGAATTTCATAATTTCTAAGGGCGACTTCAATTTCCACCCCTGGAGCCATATGTTCACCTAAGACTTCCGTTACTTTGCCTATGCCGCTTGAGCGTTTATCAGGACGAGTCACTAATTCAGCAACCACCATTTGCCCGTGACGCGCACCTAGCTCTTCCCCTTGAGGAATAATTATTTCTTGTTTAATACGGCTATCATCAGGAATAACAACATGTACACCCATTTCAACAAAATAACGGCCGATAATAGGCGCAGTTCTTGGTTCTAAAACGTTAACGACTCGGGCTTCTGTTTTACCTTTGTGCTCACCAATATCTTGTGCACGCACGACATCACCGTGGAATAACTTACGCATTTGGCTATGACTAATATACCAATCGTTTTTACCCGGCTTAGTGCCTTCAAGTTGTAAGAAACCAAAACCATCACGGTGACCTATAACTTTGCCTTTGACAAAGTCACTTTCTAGTGGAATTTCATATTTATTATGTCTGTTATATAAAAGTTGACCTTCACGTTCCATCGCGCGCAAACGACGCTTTAACGCCACTTTCAGATCTTCGTTGGGGATATGACACAATTTAACCAGTTCGCCAAAACCTAACGGCCCACCATTTTTATTTATTTGCTCAAGAATAAACTCTCGGCTAGCAATTGGTGTGTCGTATTTTTCTTTTTCCCGTGAGAAGTTCGGGTCGTGTTTATGCATTTATGCTCTCTTAATTAAATTTGTTTTTAGAAGGTTTTCTAAGGCTATTATACCTCGGTGGTTTTATTGAACAATGTTTAGTTTTGGTTTCGTTTTGTTATTTAACCCAAGGCTAGTGTAGAAAATATTAATTACAAGTTGATTACATACAAAAAGAGCCTGAGATTCAAATGAAAAACAGACTCTCCTTCTTACATAACTTAACTTGTTATTCAGTTAAACATTAGGCTGGATAAGCAGACTTTAAGGCTTGGTAAACCAATTCTTTAAAGTTAGGTTTAGTTGCGTCAGTGGTACGTAAAACGTCCATTAACACTTCGTTATCTTCTTTCCCGTTCCAAATTTTAATATACTCACCGGTTTTATAACCGTGGTCTTGGCGAAAGAAGTTTAAAACATTTTTACCCACATAATGTCTAAAAAGTTCATCAAAACTTAGCTCAGTCTGCTCCATTAACCCTGCAAAGGTTACTACGTCAAAGTTTTTAGTCGCTAGAGTATTACTCACCATGACTTCAATGGTTTCAGCAAACGTTGCTTGAGTAAGTGGCTGATTTAAGCCCTTTTCAATATCCGCTGCAATTTCAGCAACATCTTGTCCTGAAACTAAACGAGCACTTAAACCGAAATGGAAAATATCAATGAGTTCTAAGTGTACTTGTTCGATATCTGGCTCTTGGTGTTTCCACCATTTCCAACCGTAATGATCTAGCATTTCTGCCAGTTCAACCCACATAGCTCTGTGCCATGCAAAACCTTGTTCACGCCACTGTGGGTGAACTTTTGTATTCATATCGTCTTGCATTTGTAACATGGTTAATAATTGTTGTTGCATTATATTCACGCCATAAAAATAGTTATTTACTCATTACAGAGCATCATATAATTTTCCGCATAAATTAACACTACCAAAAAAATTTTAAATCATTAGTATCCATTCAAATCAGAATAAATTTATATTGCGTGTTTATTGATATGGACATCAACATAATATTAAAAATCACTAATTAATTATTACAAATGTTAGGTAGTCCCTTATGAAGTCTTTGTTAAAAACCAGTTTACTGTCATTAGTTGTTGTGCTTTCTGCTTGTTCTGATGATTCAGAAGAAGAGGTGTTAAACTACCCTGTATTAGAAAATGACTCGAATACGCCATTTGATTTATCTCGCGGGGAATACGCTTGTTATGAGATGGTCACAAGTCTAGGTAATATAGAGTTAGCTTTAGATGAAAAATATGCCCCAGCGACAACACTAAATTTCAAAAGTTATGTTGAAGATAGCTTTTATGATGGTTTGATTTTTCACCGTGTTATCGAAGACTTTATGATCCAAGGTGGTGGTTTTGAACCTGGATTAGTTGCAAAAGCAACTCAAGATGCTATTGAGATAGAATCTAAAAACGGTTTGAAGAATTATCGCGGCCGCATTGCAATGGCAAGAACATCAGTACCCGATTCAGCAACCTCACAGTTTTTTATCAATACCGTAGATAATGCATTTTTAGATTATGGTAATGCGTCTGACGGTTATGGTTATACTGTGTTTGGTGAAGTGATTGCAGGTATGGATGTTGTAGATGCAATTGAAAGTGTTTCAACAACGACAGTAGGCATTTATCAAGATGTGCCTGAAACTGACGTGACCATTGATACGGTAAGACCCATGGACTGCCCAATAGATTAAAGGTAAGGTTAAGCTTCAACTAAAAAAACAATTCTAATATTTTAGAGTTGTATCTAATAAAAAGCCAGTCCAATTTAATTGAGCTGGCTTTTTATTGTGTGCTAACTACAAAAATAATAACCGAGATCTCAACAACAATACTAATTATTCGTTTATCCAGATTATTTCTGTTGTTGATAATCGGCAATTATTACTTGAAGATCTTTGGCAATCCACTCAGTTAACATTCGTTTTTCATAATAATAAGAGTCATGATTTAAACGTGAACGGCCACCTCTATCCATAAATGCCATGTCTTTTAATTTTACAGTTTCACTTTTAACTACTTGTTCGTCATTCATTAAACTGTATTCAAATTCAATAGATGGCCAGTACATGTGTTGCACCATTCTAATATCTTGGCTCATTGAAAAGTTATAACGCACATCACCGGCCAAGTTAAGGTTTGTTACCTTGATCTTTAACGTCAATTGTTTTGGTGATTTTTCTGTTAGTTTCTCTAGATGTTGCTCTAGTTGAGTAAATAGGTTTTTTCTAAACTTAGTTTTGTGTGAATTACCATGGCGAATATCTGTGTAACTATCAGGATCTTGCCATTTTACCTCTATGGTTCCAGCTTGCGCGTTATGAAGTAACGAAGGACTTATAAATAAAGCGACTATGCATAGGAGACTGCATAGAAAATTGTATGAGAATGAGCTAACTATATTTTTCATTTTGCTACTACCTTTACCTGAGTTGTGTGAATAAAGTATAACGTTAGACTTATTCATCTTCAGTTAGTTTAAATAAATGCTGAATTACTGTCGCCAATTCTATAATCTACAGAAATATTTAAATTTTTCATATAGTAAAGTGATATCTAGTGCCTTCTAACAATACAAATAATTCTATTCACCCTAATGTATGGTTACTGATGTTAGCTCAATCATTAATTGGCGCTATTGGGCCTGTTATTGTATTTGTTGGAGGTTTCATTGGTTTGAAGTTAGCCCCAACGAAAATTTTAGCTACACTGCCAGTCGCATTAATGGTGGTTGGGATTGCTTTATTTATGCTGCCGGTTATTAAAGGTTTATCTATAGTCGGTCGTAAAAACGGATTTATTATCGCGATTGTATCTGGCTCTATTAATTGTTTATTTGCAGCCTACGCCATAGAAGCCGCTAACTTTTGGTTATTTTGTTTAAGCATTACTTTATTTGGAATTGTGATTGCAGCAGTACAGCAGTTTCGTTTTGCAGCTATGGAATCTGTCCCCGACGAACTAGCTAGTAAAGCGGTATCTATTCTTTTATTAGCTGGTTTGATTGCTGCTTTTATTGGGCCTGAAATCGCATTTGTTGGTAAGGACTGGTTTGCGACTGAATTTGTTGGTTCGTTTGTTGGCGTTTCAATTCTACTGCTGTTATCCATTATCTTTGTTTGGTTTTATAAACCATTGAGTAAACCGCAAGAAGAAGTACATGCGCCAAAACGTGTGTTAAGTGAAATAGTCAAACAACCTGTGTTTTTAGCGTCAATCATTAGCGCAACGGTTGGCTTTACCGTAATGAGTTTTATTATGACTGCCACACCTATTAGTATGCATGTATATAGTGGCTTTGATATAGAAGATACTAAGTGGGTAATTCAAAGTCATATCATCGCTATGTATTTACCTTCATTTTTTACGGGGAAATTAATCCAACGATTTGGACAAGTCAAAATCTTATTCAGCGGTCTCTTTGCTTTATCACTTTGTATAATTATAGGCTTTGCTGGTCATCAATACGTGCATTATTGGGGCGCTTTGGTATTGTTAGGGATTGGTTGGAACTTTATGTTTATAACTGCAACAACATTATTACCGCAAAGTTATACACCATCTGAAAAATATAAAATTCAAGGTCTAAATGACCTTGTTATGTTTTCTTGTCAAGCGGCAGCCTCGCTGTCTGCTGGTTGGGTTATTAATACTCTTGGCTGGAATTCAATGTTAGTTATTTGTATCCCATTACTGCTAATCGCAGCATTTTTTGTGCTGTACTGGCGTAATTGGCAATTAAAAAATAAATCCACACCATCAACTACGAATATTTAAGAGAGAATAATTATGGATTGGCTAGGTTCTATCATGACTGCATTTTCAAACTTTGTTTGGGGGATGCCCATGATTGTCTTATTAGTAGGTGGTGGTATATTTTTTACTATTTATTCTCGATTAACCCCTTTTCGTTATATTGGTCACGGTATCTCGTTGTTAACAGGGAAACACGATAAAGACTCAGAGAAAGGTCAACTAACTCATGCCCAAGCATTATCAGCGGCATTAGCTGGCACTGTGGGAATGGGGAATATTTCAGGTGTTGCATTGGCGATTACCGCTGGCGGCCCTGGCGCTGTATTTTGGATGTGGTTAACTGCTTTGTTGGGTATTTCTACTAAATTCTTCACTTGTTCTTTGGGTGTTATGTTTAGAAAAACCGACAAAGACGGTGAAGTGCATGGCGGTCCAATGTATGTAATAACCGAAGGGCTAGGTAATAAATGGAAACCGTTAGCGGTTTTATTCGCATTTGCAGGCCTTTGGGGAACCATACCGTCATTCCAAGCAAATCAATTAACCGCTGCGTTACGCGAAGAGTTAATTCCTAAATCATGGTTTTCATCACCTGATATGTTTAACCTTGTGGTTGCGATTGTTATTACTTTACTCGTTGCTGGTGTAATTATGGGTGGTTTAAAACGTGTGGCGTATGTCACAACTCGTTTGGTTCCAAGCATGGCGATAATGTATGTGCTAATGACATTAGCAGTATTGTTCAATCATTTATCTGAAATCCCACAATTATTCCAATCTATTTTTGTTGAAGCCTTTCAACCTAAAGCTATTTCCGGTGGCGTACTAGGAGTAATAATCATTGGAGTATCTAGAGGTGTATTTTCTAACGAAGCAGGCATAGGTACAGAAGTACTGGCTCATAGCGCGGTAAAAACCAATGAGTCAATTCGTGAAGGATTAGTTGGCATGTTGGGACCGATTGTTGATACCTTAATCATGTGTACATGTACCGCCTTAGTTATTTTAGCTTCTGGCATGTGGCAAGATGTGGAAGGTGTTAAAGGTGTTGAGTTAACTATGCAAGTATTTGGACAAGAATTGGGCGTTATTGGACAAATATTATTAGCCATTCAAATTCTGTTTTTAGCCGCGAGTACTATGTTCACTTATTGGTATTACGGTGAGAAGTGTTTCGTGTATCTATTAGGTGAAGCGAACCGCAAATATTACAAACCGTTTTACTTAACCACAATTATGATCGGTTGCTTAGTTACGTTGGATATTATATTTAACTTTATGATCGGCATGTACGGGCTTATGGCCATACCAACTATGTTGTCAGCCATTTTATTAGCGCCAAAAGTGAAAGCCGCTGCCAAGGTCTATTTTGCTAAGATAAGCTAATATTGAGGGTATAAATACAATTAAACAGTTTGTCGGATAATAAAATGTCTATGCAAAAAAGCACTAAGTTCACTCTTTACATTGTTGCGGTATTAACTGCCGCATTAATTGCTATGTATCAATGGGGATCCTATTTACTAGGAGGTATGTCTAGTGATGATATACCTGAGTATAACCAGTGTGAGAAAGTATTTGTGGGGAAAATCCCATACGTTTGCAACCCTGGTGAATTAATTTACATTGATGCTGAAGTTGCAGATAAGTATTGTACTGATGAAATTTTTGTTAAGACCAACAACAGTGTTTATTGTATTTACAATGGTGAACGTCCAGATAGAGATAGGACAATTAAAATGTTTAATAAGCGTACCGAGAAAAAATGATATTCAATATGAATATCATTTTACGTTTACGTTTGTCTTAGTCTTATGAACTAAAAGCTTAAAATTTAGCTAAAAACTTAAATACCTTTTGCTTCCAATTTGAATATGGCGCATAACGAATTGGCACGTCGGCAAAAAAGCTTTTATGCAAAATAGGTTTTAAATGGCTGAATGTATCAAACCCCCATTTACCATGATAAGACCCCATACCTGAGCTACCAACCCCACCAAACGGAAACTCAGCATTTAACATAAAGGCAACCGTGTCATTTATACTTAATGTGCCTGAACTAGTTTCCTTTGTGACCATTTTAATGGTTAAGTCGTTATCACTAAATAAATATAACGCTAATGGCTTCTCTCTCTCATTAATAAATTGAACCGCTTTATCCATTGAAGCCACTTCAATAATTGGCAATACAGGACCAAATATTTCCTCAGTCATAATTGGACTGGTTAATTCAGGTCCAAAGACTAACGTTGGAGCTATGTATTTTTGTTCGGCATCTGTTTGGCCACCAAGAATCAAGTTGTCTTCCTGGTTTTTTAGATAACCTGTGATCCTCTTAAAGTGACGTTCATTTACAATTCGCCCGTAATCTGGAGATTCTTTTGGATCGTGACCATATTGTTTGATTAAAGCTTGCTGTAAGGCTTTTATTAGCGGCTCGCGCTGTTGAGCTGTAACTAAAATATAATCTGGAGCTATACATGTTTGCCCTGCATTTAAAAACTTCCCCCAAACAATTCGATTCGCGGTAACTTTCAAATTAGTCTGATCATCTACAATACAAGGGCTTTTACCACCAAGCTCTAACGTAACAGGAGTTAAATATTCGCTCGCAGCACGCATTACAATTTTGCCAACCGCTTCACTGCCAGTATACATAATATGGTCGAAGCGTTGCTTGAGTAACTCAGTTGTTTCCTCTATCCCCCCCTCGTAAACTGCTACGCCTTTAGAGTCTAAATATTTAGGGATTAACTTAGCTAATAAATTTGAGGTTGCACTTGCAAGCTCAGAAGGTTTAAGAACAACACAATTGCCTGCAGCTAGAGCTGCGACCATTGGACTTAAAACTAATTGTAATGGGTAGTTCCAAGCTCCCATGATTAATACAGTACCTAAAGGCTCAGGTGTTATTGTACTTTTCCCTGGCTGTAATAATAACGGTGTATTGACGGTTCTTGTTTTTGCCCATAACTTTGTTTTTTTAAGAAATAAAATTATGTCTTTTAATACAAAGCCATATTCTGATACGTGAGATTCAAATTCGCACTTACCTAAGTCATTACGTAACGCTTTATAAATCGCCTTTTCATTTTCTTCTAACATTTGTTTTAACGCTAACAACTGACTTTGGCGCCACTCTAGAGATTTTGTTTTTCCACTAGTAAATGTTTGTTTTAATTCAGAAATGAAATCCATTATGTCTTAACCTTAACTACTGCTTATTGTTCTGCTATCGAAGATAACTTGATTTACTAACCTTGGCAACTTGGACAATAAAATGAGTTTCGTTGTCCGAGCTTTATTGATTTTATAACACTTTCACATGAGACACAGGATTTACCAGTACGTCCATATACCATCAACTCTTGAGCAAAGTAGCCAGGATTACCATCAGATTGTGTAAAATCTTTTAAAGTAGTACCTCCTTGTTTAATTGCTTCTGCCAAGATTGTCTTGATATGTGTAGTGAGCTCTGCGTATTTTTTCTTGGTAATTTTCCCAGCTGGTTTTCTTGGGTCTATACCTGCTTTAAATAAACTCTCATTAGCATAAATATTACCAACACCAACCACAATATGGTTATCCATTATAAAATTTTTAACGACGGTAGATTTACCTCTGGACTGCTCAAACAAAACTGAATAGTCAAATTCGTCCGTTAACGGCTCTGGCCCCAATTTGGTTAGTAGCTTGTGTGTTGTGTTAGGTTGCTGCCATAAAAACGAACCAAAGCGACGAGCGTCGTTATATCGAAGTACTTTGCCGTTACTAAACTCTATATCAATATGATCATGTTTAACTAGCTCAACATTTCTATCAACCACGCGTAATTTACCGGACATGCCTAAATGTAAAATGCCACTACCGGCTTGAGTTTCAATAAACAAATACTTTGCCCGTCGAGTCACTGCATTAACCGTCTGCCCAACCAACAATTGAACATCTTCTGGCACTGGCCAACGCAAACGTCCGTTTCGAACGATGACTTTAGTCACCACTTGATGTTCTATATGAGGTGAAATACCTAAACGGCTAACTTCAACTTCTGGTAATTCAGGCATTCGTATTAACCTAACTAGTTATATTGAGTAAAACGCGTGGAATAAATAAAGTTAATTGGGACTGATCGATCATCATCCATTGTGCTAAATGATGGTCAAAAACATAAACTAGTCCTAAATCATTATCAATTATAAATTCAAAAATAAGCGTTTGTTTTGCCCCCAATACATCCACTGAAATTGGCAAGCGAGTATTTGAACTATTTATCGCAGGTTCGTTAGACAAAAGTTCAAGGGAGGTCGAAGTCCAATGGGTTATAACATCGGATGGTATTAACTCGTTCTCTAGCGTTATATTACTCACGGTGCGCCAACTAGCGCCTATCCGTTCAAAACGTAGACCATTGTAATCTATATTCTGAATTAAGCTGTTTGAGTCAATCAGCGTGCGTTTAACTGTGGAATCTTCATTGGAAACAAATCGTTGATGTGTGCTATTAAATAATACGATCATAAATAACGAGGCAAAAATTAAAACATTATTCCAACCTCTTTGACTTAACCCAGTTCTCATTATACGCCCTATCAAAATTATTAGATCACAAATTATAATCGCACAATTTAAACTTATAGTGCGAACTTATCATTAATTAATACAGTCTAGGGGCTGTTTATCTGTCATATTCTGCAATGTAGAAAGATAAACAGCCCCTAACTAAAGTTGAATTTTAGACATAAAAAAACCCGACTATAAGTCAGGTTTTTTAAACTTTTGCAAAAGTTTCAATAGAATTCAAAAAGCTTATTTAATTTTAGCTTCTTTGAAGATCACGTGTTTGCGGATCTTTGGATCAAATTTTTTGATTTCCATCTTTTCAGGCATTAGCTTTTTATTTTTATCAGTAGTATAAAAATAACCAGTTCCAGCCGTTGAAACTAAACGAATTTTATCACGCATGTTAGTTCCTTAGATTTTTTG
>JAWUWS010000022.1:0-22519 GCA_034111705.1 Psychrosphaera sp. | reverse complement strand
GAACAACACAAAGATAATCCAGACTTTACTGGTTACTCTTGGGCATTTGTTGAGTTAGATATGACTCCATATTTAGGTCAGTCTAAAAAGATCAATGTAACGTTGCCTGAATATCTGATTCAACGCATTGACAATATAAGTGCCAACAGAAGTAAGTTTTTAGCGAATGCCGCGTTAAAAGCCTTATCATAATAAAAACCCGCAAAATACGTAATGCTAGTTAGTTAAGAACTGACTGGCATTTTTCTTTTATATGGAATAGAAGTACGTGAACAGCCAATCTAATTTGCACAAGCAAATATTAGCAGCGTGTCAAAATAAATTACTAAAATGATTTACTATTTTTAATTTGAATAACATGGACATCAACTCTAGTTAACACAAACATATTCATCAATCTATTAAACGGGTAACAAAGCAACCGGCCTTAAATACTACAAATATCCTTTATTTGACTATAGTAAGAATACTGTCTTCTGAGTAAGTCATAAAGTATTTAGATGCTTAGGGTATTTTACATGCAATGTATTAAGTTCGTGTTTTTAAAGATTGTTATAGTGTTGATCAGTGTTACTAGTTGTGAGAATGCTTTAGCTACAGAAATATCAATTGCAACGGTAGATGCAAGTAACCGTGGTTTTATTGATCAGAGTGGTTTGGAAAAAGGAAGTTCATACGAGATTATGAACATCATAGCAAAAGAAGCAGGGCTAACCCATAGGAATACCTTGGTTCCTTATGGCAGGATAATATCTTATTTAGAAACGGGTAAGGTAGACATAGCACTCCTTATCCCAGACGAAATTGTCACTAAAGTTGCAATCCCATTAATTCACATCCAAGACGTAAACTTCATTGTTGTAGGAAAACCCAACATTGTAATTAATCATTTAGACGATCTTGAACAAAAAATATTAGGATTTCTTCGCCTAAGCCCCAGTGCTAAAAAGCTTATCGGAAACCTAAACATCTATAAAGTTGAAGGAAGTAAATATACTCATCTGATAGAAATGTTAATGCGTAATAGGATTGACGTGTTGCTTGGACCTAAATCCAATATTTATTGGGCATTAAAAAAGTTAAATTATTCCCCTAATTACCTTGGAACTCCATTAGTACTTCAAAAAGCAGAAATGCATATTGTTTACTCTAAAAAATCTGCGAATAAAAAAACAATATTAAAATTAATTGCTGCGGCCAAAAAACTTAAAAAAAATAATACTATTCAAAACATTATTAATAAATATGACTACTCAATTCTAGAATAGCTCTACTTTATTCTTATAAAAAGCAACTATTTAAAAGTAGTGATTAAGGTGAGAGCGATTTAGGTGAGTATCATTTTTCTTCAAACAACCGCTATTTTTCTTTTAAAGCGCTTACCGAATAAAATGGCTAGGTAATTAAAAAACACTTAGTGCAATTCAACATTAATACTCTGTGTAAACACCGCAGAAAAACCAGCCGAAACAGCAATACCCGCGACTGCCACCAATTCACCATTAATATAAACAAGTGGAATGTGTTCTCGCCACCATGTTGGGCAGCCTATTTCTTTTAGGTATTTATTTAACTTTTTATGGCCTGAGTTTTTATTGGGCTGGAACATCTCGTTAAATCTTGCCCATTTAATGACTATTGAGTGAGCTGTACTGGCTTCCACCTTAATTTCTTTATAAAGTGTATTCTCCGGTAATACGCTCCATTTGCCATTACTCACCATTAATTCAACTGAGCTTAAATCTCTTGCATCATTAATGACATCGCTGACCAAGTACAAATGGTTTTTATGGGTTTTTAAAAAGCTATTTGCCACTTTTAGGTGGATATTTGTGTCTGGATTAAAGTGGCTAATTTGCTGTAACAATTCATTTAAAATAGTGAGCGCTGGATAAATATTAATTTGTTTATAAATAAACATACGCACTACGGCTTTTTGTTTAGCTAAAGACAAATCCGTTAATTTATTAATATCTAATACTGTGTGCTGAGCAAAGCCTTTAACAACACACGCTAAATAGTCTTGCTCAACGTATTCATTGAGTAAATCAAAGTCTTGTTGCAGTAAGACAGTAGACGTATTAATAGATTTACCAGCGGCAGGCCAGCGCTTAAAAAGTTGAGGTAATATAGATAGTCTTACAAAGTTACGGTCAAATTTATCGTCTGTGTTTGACTCGTCATTTACCCAAGTTAGTTTATGCTGCTGGGCAAAATCAATAATGTTTTGTTTGCTAACGCTTAACAAAGGTCTAGCTAATTTAAGCTGCTTTTGTTGCCCTGCTGCGTGAGGGAAATCACTTACTTCACGCATTGAGGTTAAACCAGCCAAGCCTGAACCACGCATTAAGCGCAGCAAGAAGGTTTCCATTTGGTCTGACTGATGGTGACCTGTAAATAAAATCGCGTTAGGTTTAGCGATATCGGCAATGGCTTGGTATCTGGCGTCACGCGCTTGTTGTTCTAGTGAGGTTCTGGATTGTTGCTTAATGGTGACTTGTTTAACTATGAGCTGTACGTTTTGCTCATCACAAAGCTGCTGCATGTGCTGTTGCCATTGTTTGCCATTAGCACTTAAACCGTGATTAACATGTACGGCACTAAAGTTAATCCCTGTATGTTGACGTAATTGTAAAAACAAATGTAATAAGGTAATTGAGTCGACACCACCACTTAGGCCAACAACAAACTCACTTTTCTCAAGGCTTTCACCAAGCGTGTGTTGTTTTATGAAGTGCTCTTTTTCAAAGTGTTGTTCTACAAAAGAGTGTAAATGCTGCCAAGCTAAGTTCATTATTTGTATTGTTCCCAATCCCATCAATGTAAAAACAAAAATAAAAAAGCCATCTAAATGATGGCTTTAATCAATACAGTTAGTATCGCAAAGATTTGGTTATGAGACTAGGGTTTGTTATTTACAAGTACCCGTAACCCATTAAACGTTCATAACGTTTGTCTAACAATTCATCTTTAGACATAGTTTTCAAGTCGGCTAAATCTTGCTTAAGGCGTTGCTTAAGATTTGCAGCCATAAGCTCCATATCTCTGTGAGCGCCACCTAATGGCTCTTCTACCAAATTATCAACTAAACCTAAGTCTTTGATTTTTTGCGCAGTAATACCCATAGCTTCTGCAGCTAATGGTGCTTTCTCTGCAGATTTCCATAAAATTGACGCACAACCTTCTGGAGAAATAACTGAGTAAGTACTGTATTGCAACATGTTCACACGGTCGCCAACACCAATTGCTAGTGCACCACCAGAGCCACCTTCACCTATAACAGTACAAATAACTGGAACTTTTAAACCAGACATTACTTTTAAGTTACGTGCAATCGCTTCACTTTGACCACGTTCTTCAGCGCCAATACCAGGATAAGCTCCCGGAGTGTCTATAAAGGTAATGATTGGCATATTAAAACGCTCTGCCATTTCCATTAAACGTAATGCCTTGCGGTAACCTTCTGGTTTTGGCATACCAAAGTTACGTTTAATTTTTTCAGCAGTGTCACGGCCTTTTTGTTGGCCAATGATCATAACTGGTTCGTCGTCCAAACGGGCAATACCACCTACAATAGCTAAATCATTAGCGTAGGTTCTATCCCCTGCTAATTCGTCAAACTCAGTAAAGATACGTTCAATATAATCTTTGGTATATGGGCGTAAAGGATGACGAGCAATTTGTGCTACTTGCCAAGCGCCTAAGTCGCCAAAGATTTTTTTGGTTAACTCATGGTTTTTCTTTTTCAAGTTTGAAATTTCATCTTCCAAACCTAAGTCAAGTTCACCACTGCGGTTAACTTTCATCAACTCATTGATTTTAGCTTCTAATTCAGCAATCGGCTGTTCAAATTCAAGATAATTAAGGCTCATACTTCACCGCTCTTTAGATAAATATTTAATACCGGTTGTCATATCACTGATATCACAACGGGCTAGAATTCTAATTTAGGATCAATTTCCAAGTTTTCCTTAATATCAATAAATAATTGATCATCAGGGTTAACTCGCCAACTGGTTCCCAGTTCAATCTCTGCTATTGCCAGTTCATTTTGATAACTTATTCGAACTGGTGTAGTGCCGTCTTTATAAGGCAATAATAGTTTTTTCAGTTGTTGCTGAATTTTATTACCTTTTTCTACACTGTTAACATCTAGGTTAATACAATTAACGTATTTTTCTCTAGCCTGGGTTAACGACATAACATCGCGAGCAGTCATTGTATTGCCGTCACTGAAATTATCAAAGCTGACCTGTCCAGAAACCACGATTATTTTGCCATTTTGTAGCTGTTCTTGATACATATCGTATTGTTCAGGGAAAAATCGTAAGTCTAAACGACCACTTTTATCATCTAGTTTAACTAATGCCCACTGACGATTCTTTTTATTCACCAATACTCTAACATCAATCACGAGTCCAACCACAGTTACTGATTGATCGCGACGAGTTGGTGTTACTTCGGATAATTTTATTTTAGTATAATGACGTAATTCTTTGCGATACTCATTAATTGGATGCCCTGTTAAAAATAAACCTAAGGTTTCTTTTTCACCTTCAAGCCATTTTTTGTCAGGCCACAAGGTTGCCGGTTTAAATTCAGGCTGAACATCGGCATCGCCAGTTGCTAATAAGCCAAATAAATCGGACTGGCCTAAATCAATATTTTTAGCTTCTTGGTTTGCCGCTTTTAACGCACCTTCCAAGGTTGCCATAATAATAGCTCGTTGACCTTGTGAATGTGGCGCTGGACCAATTTGGTCTAACGCACCAGCCAATACCAGTTTTTCCATCACGCGTTTATTTAACTTTTTAACATCAACACGAGCACAGAAGTCGAACAAGTCTTTAAACTTACCGCCTTTTTCACGCGCTTCTAAAATTGCTTCAACTGGCGCTTCACCCACGCCTTTAATTGCGCCAATGCCGTAAATAATATGCTCTTGCTCGTTTACTGTGAACTTGTACGATCCAGAGTTAACATCTGGTGGCTCAATCACGAGTTTCATGCGGTCGCATTCGTCAACTAAGGTGACGATTTTGTCTGTGTTATCCATATCCGCAGACATTACTGCAGCCATGAATTCAGATGGGAAATGGGTTTTCATCCATAACGTTTGGTAAGACACTAACGCATAAGCAGCTGAGTGAGATTTGTTAAAACCGTAACCTGCGAATTTTTCTACTAGGTCAAATATTTTAGTGGCTAGCTCTGGGTCGATATTATTATTTTTAGCACCTTCGGCAAATGTTGCACGCTGCTTTTCCATTTCTTCAGGTTTTTTCTTACCCATAGCACGGCGAAGCATGTCGGCACCACCCAGTGAGTAACCTGACATTTCCTGTGCTATCTGCATTACCTGTTCTTGGTAAACGATAATGCCGTAGGTTGGTTCTAATACTTCTTTAAGACACTCATGTTGGTATTCGTGATCTGGGTAAGCAACTTCTTCTTCACCTTTTTTACGTAAGATAAAGTTATCTACCATGCCTGAGTCCAAAGGTCCCGGACGGAACAAGGCTACCAGTGCAATTATTTCTTCAAAGTTATCAGGCTCTAGTCGTTTGATTAAACTTTTCATCCCAGAGGATTCCAACTGGAATACCGCTGTGGTTTCTGCATTTTTTAACATTCTAAAACAAGCTGGATCGGCAACATCTATTGACGCTATATCAATAGGTTTTCTGCCTGCTTTAGCTAATTTTGCATCGGCCATTTCTATGGCCCACTGCAAAATAGTTAAGGTACGTAACCCCAAGAAGTCGAACTTAACTAGACCTGCTGTTTCAACGTCGTTTTTATCAAACTGAGTGACTGGGTTATTACCTTCATCGTCACAATACAAAGGTGCAAAGTCGGTAATTTTAGTTGGGGCGATTACTACACCACCGGCATGTTTACCGGCATTGGAAGTAACACCTTCCAACTTACGCGCCATATCAATCAACTCTTTTACATCAGAGTCGCTGTTATAAAGCTCAGTAAGTTGAGGCTCAAGTTCAAACGCTTTTTTTAAGTCGGTCCCTGGTATTGTTGGGATTAATTTTGAAATACGGTCTACAAATCCATAAGGATGACCAAGTACACGGCCTACACCTAATATAACGGCTTTGGCTGCTAAAGTACCAAAGGTGATAATTTGGGATACCGCATCACGGCCATACAACTCGGCAACGTGATCAATAACCTCTTCACGACGTTCCATGCAAAAGTCGATATCAAAATCTGGCATAGATACACGTTCAGGATTCAAAAATCGTTCAAATAGAAGTGCAAATTCAAGAGGGTCTAAGTCGGTGATCTTTAATACATAAGCAACCAAAGATCCAGCACCTGACCCACGCCCAGGGCCTACTGGAATATTGTTATCTTTACTCCACTGAATAAACTCAGCAACAATCAAGAAGTAACCAGGGAAACCCATTTGATTGATTACACCAAGCTCAATCTCTAAACGTTCGTCGTACTCAGCACGTTTGTTTTTACGGTCTTCTTCATCTGGGAATAAAAAGACTAAACGTTCTTCTAGCCCTTCTCTGGAGATTTTTATTAAAAAGTCGGCTTCAGACATGCCATCTGTAGGACAAGCTGGTAGGAAGTATTCACCAAGCTTAACTGTGACATTACAACGTTTAGCAATTTCGACTGAATTTTGTAGCGCAGAAGGAATGTCGGCAAATAGCTCACACATTTCTTCTTCAGTTCTAAGGTATTGTTGTGGGCTGTAGTTTTTAGGGCGAGTTTTATCATCAAGCGTATATTTTTGATGAATACAGACTCTAATCTCATGTGCCTCAAAATCCTCTGGCGACATAAATACCACATGATTTGTGGCAACAATTGGGAAGCCAGTTTGCTCTGCAAAATCTAAGATTTGATCATTATAGATACGTTCTTCAGGACGTCCTGTTCGATTTATTTCAATGAAAAAATGATCTTGAAAATGGGTTTGATACGGCTCAATAATTTCTTGTAGTAGTTTGACGTTATTCTTGGCTAAACCAAAGGCAATATCCCCTTCATCTGCACCAGATAAAATGATCAAACCTTCTTTGTGTTCAATTAACCAATCTTTTTCAATAATCGCTTTACCGCGCACTGAACCTTTTAAATAAGCATTTGAGATAAGATCGGTAATATTCTTATAACCAGCATTATTTTTAGCTAACAAGGTTAACCTAAATAATGGTTCATCGTCTTTACGTTGAATCCAAACATCAACACCAATAATTGGTTTTATACCTAATCCATGTGCCCCTTGATAAAACTTAACCAAGCCGCATAAATTCATTTGGTCGGTTAATGCAACCGCTGGCATTTCTAAACCGGCCGCTTTAGCTAAGATTTTTTTAACCTTAGTGACACCGTCCATCATAGAGTAATCGCTGTGTACTCTTAGGTGTATGAATTTAGGATCTTTGCTGGGATCAGTATTTGGGGTTTTGGTTTCTGACATATTTATTAATAGTTATCACTGTTATTGGTCACAATTCAGTGACTTAATTACTTAAATTTAAACTTCTATTCAGTAGATATTAACGCTGTTTAACGGCACTAATTATTCTAAACCAAGTGCTTTTCTCACTGGTTTAAACGATTGTCTATGTTGCGGGGTTGGGCCGTATTTAGCAAGCATTTCAAAATGTAATTTTGTTGGATAACCTTTATGCTTAGCAAAACCAAATTCTGGGTACACTAAATCGAGTTCTTTCATCTCGTGATCTCGGTGTACTTTGGCTAATATAGACGCGGCACTAATTTCTGCAACGCGTAAGTCGCCTTTTACTAACGCCTCTGATGCCATTGGTAAGTCAGGGCAACGATTACCATCAATTAACACAAACTCTGGCTGGACAGATAAATGTGCTACCGCACGAGTCATTGCAAGCATAGTGGCGTGTAATATATTTAACTCATCCACTTCATGTGCATCCGCTCTGGCAATCGACCAAGCTAATGCTTTTTGTTTAATCTCTGCCGATAAAAGCTCTCGTTTTTTCTCAGTGAGTTTTTTTGAATCGGTTAGCCCTACAATCGGATTATTTGGATCGAGTATGACGGCAGCAGTTACCACTGCGCCAACTAAAGGACCTCGCCCGACTTCATCAACACCTGCAATTAATTGATAGTCAGGATAAATGTATTCTGGAAACGTCTTATCCACTTTTTTAGTTTGAGTCATTAGCTGGCTTCTTATGATTTATTAACTGCCAAATAGAGTCGGCAGCGCGTTTACTTGCATCACGCTTTATTGAGGCATGGATATCAGTAAACGTTTGCTTTAATTCAATTTGAGGTTCACACAACATAGGTTTTATATGCTTTATAATATTGTCTGTCGTTAAGTCGTTTTGAATTAATTCAGGCACTATCATTTTTTGTGCTAATAAGTTTGGTAGTGTGAAGTATGGTGTTTTGATCATTCGGCTAAATATTTGATAACTTAACCAACCTACTTTATAACCTGCCACCATAGGGGTTTTCATTAACATGGTTTCAAGCGTAGCCGTTCCTGATGCGAGTAACACGGCATCGGATGCTGCCATAACAGCTCTTGCATTAGCAATAGACAGAGTTACATTTAAGTCTGAGTACTCAGCATCAATGATATTGCCAATAAGTACTGCACGATTTTCATTAACCGATGGCACTAAGATTTTAAGTTCTGGAATTTGTTGTTTGAGTTCACGCGCTGCATCTAAAAATGGGCATAATAACAGTTTAATTTCAGAGCCACGACTGCCCGGCAATACACCTAATACTTTATCTTCAGCCGCTAAGCCTAACTCTTGACGATAAATAGCTTGCTGATCTTCCAATGGAACTTGATCAGCCATAGTATGCCCTACAAAGTCACAGGGCATATTGTGCTCATCGTAAAATTGCTTTTCAAAAGGCAATAACGCTAATACTTTGTCACAGGCTTTTTTGATTTTATGAATACGAGATTGACGCCAAGCCCAAACTGATGGACTCACGTAATGTACCGTTGGAATACCTTGCTGTTTTAATGCTAGCTCTAAACCGATATTAAATTCTGGCGCGTCTATGCCAATAACAATATCAGGCTGCCAATCTAATAAGTCTAATACCAATTGTTTACGTTTTTTTAATAATCTTGGTAAACGTTTTAATATCTCAACAATCCCCATAACGGCAAGCTCTTCCATGTCGAATAGAGTCTCGCAACCTAGCCCCATCATTTTAGGACCAGCAACACCTTTAAATTTAACATTTACAGGCTCATTTTGTTGATTGGCAAGATCCAAAAGCGCCGACATTAAGTCAGCGCCCAAAATATCGCCGGAGTGCTCTCCAGCGACAATGCCTATTTTTAGTTGTTTCATGACATCTCTGACATTCTATTTGTACTCTGATTAACGAGCTTTTATTAACAAGTCGTTATTAAAAAAGACTTAACGAATTATCCCTCGTGGCGAATTCGTAATGAACTCTTTAAATACGCTAATAGCTTCACTAGTGTCTGGGATGTTAGCTAATGCTTCATCAGTAGCGTGACCTTTACGATACACTTCTTTATAAGCACGTTTTATCGCTAAAATATCTTCAGGAGAGAACCCACGGCGTTTTAACCCCTCAGAGTTAATTCCATGAGGTTTAGCACTTTGACCAGACGCTAATACATAAGGAGGAACATCTTTAACAACCATAGAGTTTAACCCACAAAAACTATGAGCCCCTATATGACAAAATTGATGCACGCCAACCATACCACCTAATATCGCCCAATCACCCACGTGAACGTGTCCTGCAATACTCGCGTTGTTAGCAAAAATAGTATTATCGCCAACCATGCAATCATGGGCAATATGAACATAAGCCATAAGTAAGTTATTGCTGCCAATTTTAGTTAAGCTTTGATCTTGGATTGTGCCACGGTGAATCGTGACATTTTCACGGATAATATTATTGTCACCAATTTCTAAACGAGTTGGTTCACCATTATATTTTTTATCTTGGCAGTCTTCTCCGACGGAAGAAAATTGAAAAATAATATTATTTTTACCAATAACTGTCGGGCCTTTAACTACAACGTGAGAATGGATGATGGTGCCATCACCGATCACTACATCATCACCAATATATGACCATGGGCCAACAGAAACGTTTTT
The DNA here is from genome assembly GCA_034111705.1 of Psychrosphaera sp. Lineage (GTDB taxonomy): Bacteria > Pseudomonadota > Gammaproteobacteria > Enterobacterales > Alteromonadaceae > Psychrosphaera. The sequence continues at coordinate 12,386 of JAWUWS010000022.1, read as the reverse complement.
GCCTAGTTTGGCACTGGGGGATACAATCGCAGATTCGTGGATCAAATTATACTCTCAACTTCTCAACTGTTAGTTATTAACAAACAATTGATAAAACTATATTTTTATCAATTAAATATATTCTAACGTAAAATTAGCTTAGGTAAACTTAGAGTTTACCTATTTTACTAATTTTCTTAACAGAACGTTTATTTATAATACTCTACGGGCACACATAATCTCAGCACACGCTGCTAATTTGCCATCAACAAACGCTTCACCACTGAATTTCCAAATACCACGACGTTCTTTTATAAACTTAACATGAAAATGAATTTGATCGCCTGGAATAACCGGTTGTTTAAATCGAGCTTTATCTATTGCTGCAAATAAATACAATTCATTAGGATCAACTTTACCTTTTTCAGCTTCAATCGTTTTAAAACCTAACAATCCAGTTGCCTGAGCCATCGCTTCCAAAATCAAAACTCCGGGAAAAACTGGTTTTCCAGGGAAATGCCCTGTAAATATTGGCTCATTAATAGTTACATTTTTAATTGCGTGTAACGTCTCACCAACTTTGTAATCTAATACTCTGTCTATTAACAACATAGGGTATCTATGTGGTAAATAAGACATGATTTTTTCAACTTCAAACGAATTTAGTTGCTCAGACAAAACAATCTCCTTTTATATGTGACCAGACTAATTCTGAGCACATTACTTATTTTCTAATTTTTTAACTCGGTCAAATAACTCAGTGAGTTTTCTGTATCGAGCCGCATTGTTGCGCCATTCTTTATTTGTTGTAGCAGGCATCCCTGAAGAATAAACACCAGGTTCTTTAATATCTTTCATGACAAAACATCTACCCGTAATAAACGCTTTATCTACTATGGTGAGATGACCACTAATTGCACATACACCACCGATAGTGACATTACGTCCAATTTTAGTGCTTCCCGCAATCATAGTGCCTGCAGCAATTGCAGTATAATTACCTATTACTACGTTATGACCAATTTGAATTTGATTATCAATGATCACGCCTTGACCAATAATTGTATTTTCAATGGCTCCACGGTCAATCGTCGTAGATGCGCCTATTTCAGTATTATCACCAATAGACACACCTCCTAACTGGGGTATTTTAATCCAATGCTGATCGCCATCTATTGACTGAGGTGCATAGCCAAAGCCATCTGCACCAATAACGCTATTGGAGTGAACGATACAATTTTTACCTAACGTAACACCATGATAAATCGTTGTATTTGGCCATATTCTCGAGTTTGAGCCGAGTATTGTACCCTGCCCGACGAAGCAACCTGCTCCGATCTGTACACCTTCAGCAATAACAGCATGATCTTCTACAACAACATTCGCTGCAACTGAACAATTATCAGCCACTTTAGCTAAAGGAGAAATAACGGCAGATGGATGAATGTTCATTGGCTGTTGAGGCGTGTTATCTAATATTTGCGCTACGATAGCAAACCCAACATACGGATTGTCCATGACTAGAGCTGAGCCTTGCCAAGCGTCTAATTCTGACTCTGCTAAGATAACGGCCCCAGCAGCGCAGTCTGATAAATGTTTTTTATACTTAGCATTAGCTAAAAAAGTAACGTTGTTAGATCTAGCGTTATCAATTGTTGAAATTTTGTCGATTGAAATAGAACCATCTCCGATAACTTTCACCGCTAAATCGGACTTTTCTGTAATTAATACAGCAAGCTGTTCTAACTTATATGACATAAACGCTCCTCAAAATGCCCTACTTCAAATTTTCTTTTATATGGGTAGATCTATAAATAAAAAAGCCCACTACGTTAGTGGGCTTTCAAATTTAATATAAATTATGTTACTTAAAAAGTAGATTAATTTAATTTACTAACTTTAGCAGCTACTTTTTCTGAAATATCTAACTCAGGTTTAGCAAATGCTAAACTTTGAGCATTTAATACAACATCTAGCTTTTCTTCTGCAGCAACCGCAGAAATAGCTTGTTGAATTAAAGCAAAAATCTTATTACGTTCTTCGTTTTGACGAGCACGAATTTTCTGTTCTAAAGGTTGAGCTTTAGCTTGGTAAGCTTTCTGTAAATCTTCGATTTGAGTACGTAGAGTCTGTTTTTGCTCATCGCTCATGGTCATAGATTCACGTTGAAATTTTTCCATGTTAAATTTAATGTCGCTTTCTAACTTTTGGATCTCTTCAGTTACGCCAGCAAACTCTTTAGTTAGAGTTTCTTGCATTACTGCTGTTTGAGGTATTTTGCTTGCAATTAACTGCATATTAACGACTGCAATCGTTTCAGCAAATACTGATGCTGAGAAAAATATCCCTGCAATTAATCCTAATAATGTTGTTTTTGTTGTTGTCATTTTATACTCCATAAATTTGTAATTCTTTAATTAAAAAGTTGTTCCAATGTTAAAGCTGAAAAATTCGTGCTCATCTGTATCATATTCTTTAATTGGTTTAGACCAAGTAAATACCATAGGACCCATTGGTGACAACCACTGTATCGACATACCAGCAGATGAACGGTAGGTACCAGGGTCAGAATAGTCAGTTAGTTTACTTTGCTCATATGCTGATAAATTAGAATAATTATCTAAATCAAATTCAGTATCCCATACGTTACCAACATCTATAAATAGTGACGTTCTAACTGAGTTTGCAAACTCATCACTCAAGAAGGGGGTAGGCGTTATTAGCTCTAAACCACCAAAGAATGATGTATTACCACCTGTTGCTCGGTAAGTTGTCGATATAGTATCAAAATCTTCACCAAGCACAACCTCGCTTGTGCCTCCAAATGCATCAGGCCCGCCATTATCTACACTTTTTGTTCTGAGTATACCTTTAGGACCAATTGTATTGCTTTCAAAACCACGCAAGTCCGTTGAACGCTGCTGCATGTTCTCCCAAAATGGTAACACTTGATCATTACCATCTAATTTTCCATAACCATTGCCATGATTCATCTCAAAGCGAGTTAAGAATACCCATCTTTGGCTTTGAGTTAATGGGAAATACCATTTAGAGTCAAAATTGATTTTATAATATTGAACGTCAGAGCCTGGGATTGATGCTTTCAAGTTCAAATATTGACTCGAACCAGCCGATGGGAATACACCTCGGTTTAATGTAGAACGATTCCAACCGACACTCGCTTCTAAATTTTCAAAATTGAATTTTTTATCTGGGTTAGCAGGGTCTAAAAATGAATCAGAAAATGTTTTTATTTGGTCATATGTCTGTAAATCCGACAGTTCTAAATTGTTATAGTACATACCAACACTAACACGATTATTTTCCATAACTGGCCAACTTAACGTTGGTCCTATTACTACTGACTTTCTAGAGTAAGATACAAGGTTTACTTTTGACGCATCATAGCTACTGAATGAAACTTGGCCGCCTAAACTCACACCATCATCAGTAAAATATTTATCGGTGTAGTTTAATGAGATTGTTTGCTGTGCTGTCCAAGTATTAACAGAAATACCAATTTGGTTACCTGTACCTAAGAAATTATCTTGCTGTATCGATGCATTAAAAGCTAAGCCTGTATAATCACCATAAGAGACACCTGCTTGGAAAGAACCTGAGGATTGTTCTTTAATCGTGAATACAACATTAACTGCATCGTCAACTCCTGGAACATCTACAACTTTAAAATCAACCGTTTCTATATACTTTAAACGTTGGATATAACTCTTAGATGCTTCTAATAAATCATTCGATAAAGTAGCACCTTCAAACTGACGCATTTCACGTCTTAATACTTCATCCGAAGTTCCAAAATTACCTTCAAAAGTAATACGTTTTACATAAACACGCTTACCTGGATCTACAGAAATTGTTAATGCAACTTCGTGTGTTTCTTCATTCAGATTAGGAATAGTCTGTACTTTTGCATTGGCATAACCAAAACGAGCTAAGTAACGAGTGATCATTTCTTCGGTATAAGTGATCACGTCACCGTTATATAGAGCATCAATTTGTATCGGAACAATTTTTGTTAAAAACTCTTCTTGATCTAACAAATCACCAATAAAGTCAAAGCCTGTAACCGTATAAGGCTCATCTTCATCTACATTAAATGTGATATAAACCGCTTCTTTATTAGGATCAACAGATACTTGAGTAGATTCAATATTGAATTTCAAATAACCTTTGGCTAAATAATGATCACGAATGATTTCAATGTCACCTTGAAGCGCTTGTTTTTGATAACGATCATTTGAAGTAAATTGCCACCAATCTAAATTAAATCTAGATTCAATCTTCGATAACAATTCTTCATCAGTAAATACATTATTACCGACAATATTTATTTGCTTTATTTTGGCGGCATCACCCTCATCAAAGTTAAAGCTCAAACGAACGCGATTTCTTGGAAGATAAGTAATTTTAGCTTCAACAGTAGCGTTATATTTACCAACACTGTGGTAAAAGTCAGTAAGACCAGTTTCAATATTGCTGATAATGGTTTTATCAAGAGCCTCACCTATTCGAATATTACTGTCGTCTAAGCTAGATTGAAGTTGCTCATCTTTAATATCACTGTTGCCATCAAATTCTATTTCACTAATAGTTGGACGTTCTATAACCGTATAAATGACGACTTCGCCATCTCGGTATACTTTTACGTCTGCAAAATAGCCTGATTTAAATAATGCTTTAATTGATTGGCCAACGACAAATTCAGAAACTTGATCGCCTACAGAAAAAGGGACGTTTGTTAATGCTGCACCTAAGGCAACACGCTGCAAACCGGTTATTTGAATATCTTGAACTTTAAAAGTTTCACTATTGGCTGAAGTAAACCAACTCAAAGAAAAAAGGACAATACTAACTACGATGTGTTTCATTATTTTATAAATTCCAATACCACTGACTGCAACAGGTCAAATTAATAACGTTTATAACCGACCAAAATCATTGATAATGGAAATACCCATTATCATCATTAATATAAATGCTCCGATTTTGAAGCCCATTTCTTGCACCCTATCAGAGACAGGTTTGCCTCGTATTAGTTCAATAAAATAATACATTAAGTGTCCGCCATCGAGTACCGGTAATGGTAAAAGATTGACGACACCAAGGTTAATACTAATTAAAGCAAGAAACTTAAGAAAGTTAACTAAGCCACTCTCAGCGCTTTGACCAGCGCCTTGAGCAATAGAAATTGGACCACTTAAATTATTTAATCCAATATCACCAGTAACTAATTTACCCACCATTTGAAACGTTAGGCTAATAAACGACCAAGTTTGTTCAACTGATTTTTTCAAAGCAGGAAAAATACCATATTGAACATCAAATACATAGCCTTTTGGCCATTTCTCTACATCTGGAGCGACACCTAAATAACCTTGGCTAAATCCACTCTTAGTTGGTCGGTTTTCAGGTGTTATCAATAAGGTTAATTTTTGTCCGTTCCTTTCTACTTCTATATTAAGAGGGACATCTGCATTTCCTGCAATTATCTCAGTTGTCTGCTTCCAACTTTCTAAACTTATATCATTGATTGATAATAATTTATCACTTACATTTAATCCGCCATTTTGGGCAGGAGAGTCATCAGCTACAAGCGCAATTGTCAATAATGGAGTTGGGCGATAAGGTTGAAGACCTAGCCCTTTTAATATTTGGCCGTCATCTATTTCCCAATTAGCACTATTCATTTTCAAATTGGTTTGATTGTTATCACGGGATACAACTAAGTTAAACGATGCTTTACCTACTTGTTCAATGAGTGCGTAATTAGCACTCTCCCAACTAGGTGTTTCAATATTATTAACCGCTAAAATAATGTCACCAGCTTGTACACCTGCATTAGCAGATATAGAGGCAGCGTCTACAGAGCCGACAACGGGCTTAACCGCTTTACCTCCCATCATGAACATGGCAAACAGTATCACTATAGCAAAGACAAAGTTTGCCATCGGGCCTGCTGCAATCACAGCAATTCTCTGTGTTACTTTTTTATTATTAAACGCTGATTGCTTATCTTCTGGCAATACATCATCAATTCGCTCATCTAACATACGGACATATCCACCAAGTGGAATAATGCCAATGATAAAATCAGTTCCAGCTTTATTCTTCCATGTATAAATCGGTTTACCAAAACCGACCGCAAATTTTAATACTTTAATGCCATTTTTCTTAGCTACCCAATAATGTCCATACTCATGAACAAAAACCAAAATACCTAAGGCTACAATAAAACTAAATAAATTCCAAATAAAGTCTGTCAATTTAACCTCTATAATTTAGCGACAAAGCCCAAAGCGACTTCTCTGGTGTGTTGATCTAAAAGTAATATATCATCTAGTGTAATTGGGTTAGACGTGCCTAACTGCTCTAAACATAGTTCATTTACTTTTACAATATTGTTAAATGATAACTCTCGATTTAAAAAATGTGATACGGCAATTTCATTACTTGCGTTTAATACCGTCGTTGCACCTTGTCCAATTTTTGATGCCTCTAAAGCTAAACTTAAATTAGGGAAACGTGAAAAATCAGGAGAGCAGAAACTAAAATCGGCTAATTGAGTAAAATCCAATGGTTTAACGCCGGATTTAATGCGTTCTGGAAAAGATAAAGTATGAGCAATAGGAATACGCATATCAGGCTGGCCCATTTGTGCCAATACAGAACCATCAGAATAACTGACCATTGAATGGATAATACTTTGAGGATGTATCACAACATCAATCTGCTCAAAGCTAGCGTTAAATAAAAGCTTAGCCTCTATAAACTCTAATCCTTTGTTCATCATAGTGGCAGAATCCACTGATATTTTGGCTCCCATACTCCAATTAGGATGAGCGACCGCCATTTCAGGCGTAATATCTGCAAAATCAGATAAAGACTTAGTTAAGAAAGGCCCACCAGAGCCCGTTAATAAGATTTTTTCAACACCAGCATCTACTAACGATCCCCCAGCTTGAACACTGCTAGGCATTGCTTGGAATATCGCATTATGTTCGCTATCAACAGGTAGTAAGGTGGCATTATTATCAGTAACGACGGATAAAAATAAATCGCCGCTCATTACTAACGCTTCTTTATTTGCTAATAATATACGTTTGGAGTGTTTTGCTGCGGTTAAAGTAGGTTGTAGACCTGCACCGCCAACAATAGCCGCCATTACAGTGGTCACTTTTGGCTCTGAACAAACGTGCAATAACCCGTCAGTGCCAGATAAAACATTGACGTTTGAATCTAACGATTTTAATTTTTCGTGTAATTGTTGTGCGCTGTTTTCATCAGACATTACTGCAATTTCAGGTTGATATTGTTGGCACAATTCAACCATGCCTAATACATTTGTATTAGCTGTAATGGCATATAAGCTAAATTTATCTGGATGTCTTTTTATAACATCCAATGTTGATAAACCGATTGAGCCTGTCGCACCTAATATCGTAATGGTTTGCATATACGAGTAATGACTAATTGTAGTAGTGAGTAAAAAAGACCAAAAATACAGGCATAGCTGCAGTTAATGAATCTATTCTATCCAATAAACCACCATGGCCGGGAAAAATACTACCACTGTCTTTTATACCAGCATCACGTTTCAACATACTTTCACTTAAGTCACCAAATGCTGAAATGACACCAATAACAACACAGCAAATGATCATTGCAGGCCAATTTTCAAAAGAAACCTCTTGGTTCCACAAAACAGCTAACGTTAAAATTACCACTGCAACAATACCGCCCATAAAGCCTTCAATGGTTTTACCTGGGCTCACGTTAGGCATTAACTTATGCGAACCAAATCGTTTTCCAGCAAAGTAAGCGCCCACATCTGCTGCCCATACAATTGCAAAAACGAACAAGGCTAACCAAGCACCAGCGTTGAAATTAATAACATTCTGCCAGTCACGTAGAGTCACTAATGCTAACCATGCAGGGATTAAGGTCAAGTAGCCAAAAAAAGATTTTACAACTTTATTGTGTTGCCAAACTCGTTTACCCCTAGGGTAAATAAGTACTAATACCGAACTAATTGCCCACCAGATACAGGCTGCGAACATTAAATTATAATTTTTATCTGTAATCTCGCCAGTGACTGACCATAAAGAGGAATCTAGATAATAAACGTAAGTTAATCCACCAATACTGACTAACCCTAATGAATAGATAAGCTGATTAACTTTGCTTTTAATTTCAGCTAGTTTGCTCCATTCATAAGCTCCGTATCCGAATATAGCCAAAGCTAACCAAGTAAATGTTTGGATTGGCACATAAAACAGTATCGCCAATAATATCGCCCCTAAAACCAGAGCTGTTGTTATTCGTTGTTTTAACAAACTTAAATCCTACTAATAAATTAAAATTAACTTTTTACTTGTTCGCCAGTCAGACCAAATCGTCTTTCTGTTCCAGCAAAAAATTCTATCGCCTGTGCAAAAGCATCATCTTTAAAATCAGGCCAATACAGCGGCGTAAAATACAGTTCAGCATAAGCCGCTTGCCACAATAAAAAGTTACTAATTCTCATTTCACCGCCAGTTCTAATCATCAAATCTAATGGTTCTTGATCTGAAAAAGAGGTAAAACTATCAAATAATTCTTCTGTAATATCTGCAGAGTTAAGTTCATTATTCTTAACTTTATCAGCAATGACTTTAGACGCCTGAACAATATCCCAACGGCCACCATAATTAGCTGCAACGTTTAATATCAATCCTGTGTTTTCTTTAGTCAATAGGTGAGCCGACTCTACTTTATCTTGAATCGATTTACTAAATCCACCTAAATCACCAACTATGTTCAACCTTACATTATTTTTATGTAATGTTTTAACTTCGCGAGTTAACACCAACATAAATAATTCCATTAAGCCTGAAACTTCTTCTTCTGGCCTTTTCCAATTCTCACTGGAGAATGCAAATAAGGTTAACGATTTAATACCGACTTTACGAGAAAACTTTACCGCTTCTCTAACCGCGTCTACGCCCTTTTTATGACCGTATACACGTGGCATTCCTTTTTGCTGTGCCCAGCGACCATTACCATCCATAATAATACCCACATGCTGTGGTATTAATTCTGAATAGAATTCTAATACTTGGTCTGCGACATCAACGTTTGCCATTTAACTCTCTCAATAAATAACAAAACGCCGCGTAGTAAACTTTCACGGCGTTTTCACTCATTAGTTTTAACTAAAATGAAGTAGGATTATATTTCCATTAACTCTTTTTCTTTAACAGCGAACATACCATCAATAACTTTCATTCTGGCATCTGTTAGTTTTTGAACTTCATCTTCTGATTGGCGAGCTTCGTCTTCAGAAATATCTTTATCTTTTAATAAAGACTTAATATCGCCGTTAGCATCACGACGAATGTTACGAACTGCAACACGACCGGCTTCTACTTCACCTTTTACTACCTTAACTAAATCACGACGACGCTCTTCAGTTAACATCGGCAATGGAATACGAATTACCGTACCTGCAGACATAGGGTTTAATCCTAAATCTGACATCATAATCGCTTTTTCAACAGCCTGAGCTAATGACTTATCGAACACAGTTAAAGATAATGTACGAGAATCTTCAATGGTTACGTTTGCAACTTGATTTAATGGTGTATCCGCTCCGTAATAAGAAACTTGGATACCGTCTAAAAGGCTAGGATGTGCACGACCTGTACGAATTTTATTTAATTGCGAATGAAGAGACTCAATACTTTTGTCCATTCTTACCGCTGCGTCTTTTTGAATATCATTTAACACGATTAAATTCCTTAAGATTATTTATTCTGGTTTTGCTTTATTTGAAACAATTGTGCCTTCGTCTTCACCTAGGATCACACGTTTAAGTGCACCAGGCTTATTCATATTAAACACACAAATTGGAGTATTGTGGTCTCTAGCCAAAGTAAATGCGGCTAAGTCCATAACTTTTAATTCTTTTTCAATAACTTCATCGTAACTTAGGTGACGATACAATTCAGCATCTGGATTTTTTACTGGGTCTTCCGAATAAATGCCATCTACTTTTGTGGCTTTTAAAATAACATCCGCTTCTATTTCAATGCCACGAAGACATGCTGCCGAATCTGTGGTAAAAAATGGATTACCAGTACCTGCAGAGAAAATCACGACGCGACCGCTTTTTAACAAGCTTATGCCTTCAGCCCAAGAGTAATCATCACAAACACCCTTTAATGGAATGGCAGACATTAAGCGCGCATTCACATGTGCTCTATGTAATGCATCACGCATTGCAAGGCCATTCATAACGGTTGCTAACATTCCCATATGATCGCCAACTACTCGATTCATTCCAGCTTCAGCTAAAGGCGCCCCTCTAAAAATATTACCACCACCTAGAACTACACCGACTTGTACGTCTTTTTCAACTAACTCTTTAATCTCTTGAGCCATACGGTCTAACACTTTTGGATCAATACCAAAACCGTCATCACCACATAATGCCTCACCACTTAGTTTCAATAAAATACGTCTAAAAATTGGTTTTGTGCTCATAAAGCTCCCGAATGTGAATTTTCTAGAGGTGCAAATTGCCGCGTATTCTAGGCGATTTATGAGGATTTAGCAAAACCTGATTTAGTCAATTTAATAATTTAATTCAGATAATTAACAAAGGTTGTAATTCGTTTGATTATTAATCTAAAACAGAACTTATATTTAGTCACGAGTGATTAAATCAAAATTTTAGCAAGAAAATTACAATAGAAACTGACGGAAGGAATTGATCAACTTGTAACATAAATTGAGATACAAAATATTGAGGTAATAAAAAACCGCACTAGGTTCCCCTATTGCGGTTTTTTATGTATCTAATTTTTCTAATTAAAGAATAAATTATGCACCTTTAGCAGCAGCGATTTGAGCTTCTACTTCAGCAGCGAAATCTTCAGATTTCTTCTCGATACCTTCACCAACTTCTAAACGAACAAAAGAACTTACAGTAGCGCCTTTTTCTTTAAGGATATCGCCAACCGTTTTCTTAGGTTCCATGATGAATGCTTGACCAGTAAGAGAAACTTCACCAGTAAATTTCTTCATACGACCAACAACCATCTTCTCAGCGATTTCAGCAGGCTTGCCTTCATTCATCGCGATTTCGATTTGGATTTGTTTTTCTTTTTCTACAACTTCAGCAGGAACGTCGCTTGGGTTAACAAACTCAGGCTTACTTGCTGCTACGTGCATTGCGATATGCTTAAGCGTTTCTGCGTCAGCTTCACCAGCAACAACAACACCAATTTTATCACCGTGACGGTAAGAAGCTAGTGCCGTGCCTTCAATGTATTGAAGACGACGTACATTGATATTTTCACCAATTTTAGTAACTAGAGTTACACGTGCTTCTTCAAATTCAGCTTGAAGTGCTTCAATAGTCGTTGTAGATGCGATTGCAGCGTCAGCTACAGAATTAGCAAATGCTAAGAAATTTGCATCTTTGGCAACGAAGTCTGTTTGACAGTTAACTTCAACTAATGCAGCAACACCATTATTTTCTTTAATAATGATTGTGCCTTCAGCAGCAATGTTACCTGCTTTTTTGGCAGCTTTAGCTTGACCATTTTTACGCATGTTTTCAATTGCTAACTCGATGTCACCATCAGTTTCAGTTAGCGCTTTTTTACAATCCATCATGCCCGCGCCAGTGCGTTCACGTAGTTCTTTAACTAATGCAGCTGTTACTGCCATAAGGGTATCCTCACTTCTTGTTACCGCACTTAAAAGTGCACTAACGTATTAATCTGGGAAAATAGGGGCCAAATTCATGACCCCAATTTATTGTCTTTAATTAAATCACGAATGATTTAAGACAATTATTCAGCTTCTACAAAATCTTCAGCTTGAACTTCTAAATTGTTATTACGGCCTTCTTTAACCGTATTAGCAACTGCTGAAGTGTAAAGTTGAATTGCACGAATCGCGTCGTCGTTACCAGGAACAATGTAATCAATGTTGTCTGGGTTTGAATTAGTATCAACAACAGCAATAACTGGAATACCCAAGTTATTAGCTTCTGCAATAGTAATGTGCTCGTTATCTGCATCGATCAAGAAGATCGCGTCAGGTAACCCGCCCATATTTTTGATACCGCCTAAGCTTTTTTCAAGCTTTTGCATTTCACGAGTACGCATTAAAGCTTCTTTTTTAGTAAGCTTTTCAAACGTGCCGTCATCAGACTGTGATTCTAAGTCTTTAAGACGTTTGATTGATTGACGAACTGTTTTCCAGTTAGTCAACATACCACCTAACCAGCGATGGTTAACGTAGTATTGATCACAAGAGATTGCCGCTTCCTTGATAGCTTCGCTTGCCGCACGCTTTGTGCCAACAAATAAGATCTTACCTTTACGAGCTGCAACAGTCTT
>JAWUWS010000021.1:0-16606 GCA_034111705.1 Psychrosphaera sp. | reverse complement strand
AATATAATACAAGGCGCTGCTTTTTTAGCTTGTTCAAACATGTCACGTACACGTGATGCACCAACACCTACAAACATTTCAACAAAATCAGAACCTGAAATAGCAAAGAAAGGTACTTTAGCTTCACCAGCAACGGCTTTAGCTAATAATGTTTTACCCGTACCAGGTTGGCCAACCATTAATACGCCTTTAGGAATTTTACCGCCTAATTTTTGAAATTTAGCTGGCTCTCTTAAGTAGTCGACTAACTCTTGCACTTCTTCTTTTGCTTCGTCACAACCGGCTACATCTTTAAATGTGGTTTTAATTTGGTCTTCGCCCATCAGACGTGCTTTTGATTTACCGAAAGACATAGCGCCTTTACCACCGCCACCGCCTTGCATTTGACGCATGAAGAATATCCACACACCTATCAATAACAGCATTGGGAACCAAGATATTAAGATTTGCCCCAAAATTGAACGTTCTTCTGGCGGAACACCAACAACACGTACATTTTGTTTAATTAAGTCGTTTAATAAATCAGGATCGTATGGTGTTGGGATATACGTTTCAAAAGTTTCACCAGAACGTCTTAATCCTGTCACCTTACGGTCTTCAATTTTGACTTCACGGATCAGGCCTTGCTGAACGTCTTGGATAAATTGGGTATAGTTTGAATTTGTATCTTCTTCGCTGTCAGGCACTATATTTTGAAAAACAGACATCAAAACAACGGCAACGACTAACCACAACAATAAATTTTTTACCATATCACTCAAAGGGAAAACCTCTAGTCTAATAAATTAAAACAAGGTTACTATAATTTGTAACCCGTCGCTACCAAATACACTTCACGAGAACGCGCTCTTGAAGATTCTGGCTTACGAATTTTTACTACTTTAAATGCCGACTTTACATCAGCCATGAATTGATCAAAACCTTCGCCTTGAAATACTTTCACTACAAACTTGCCATTTTGTTTTAACACTTGATGACACATGTCTAAAGCGAGTTCAACCAAATACATAGATGTTGCTTGATCAACGGTATCATTACCACTTAAATTTGGCGACATATCTGACATCACTAAATCTACGTTTTTACCACCAATTCTATCTAACAATGCATTCAGTACACTTTCTTCACGAAAGTCACCTTGTAAAAAATCAACACCTGCCATGGAGTCCATTGGTAGAATGTCGCAGGCAATAATAGTTCCATTATCACCCAATTCATTAACTACATATTGACACCAACCACCAGGAGCTGCGCCTAAATCCACCACGGTATCACCGGGCTTCATTAGTTTGTCTCTTTTTTGTAACTCTTCAATTTTGAAATAAGCGCGAGAACGAAGTCCCCTTTTATTTGCTTCTTTTACGTATTTGTCGTTTACATGTTCCTGTAGCCATTTCTTGCTACTGGCCGACCGACTATCTTTTGCCATGCTTTTTACCTAATAAAAAACGCTTATAAATTGGTAATAACCTAAAGGTGGGGTAGAATAGCGGGAATTCAAGTAATTATCATTGTTAAATTTGTGACAAAATGAATCTAAGTAAAAAACAAATCCAATTTTTAAAGGGCGAAGCCCATTCTTTAAAGCCAGTTGTACAACTTGGCAACAACGGTTTCACTGAAGGCGTATTAGCTGAAATTGAAAATGCACTTGCTGTGCATGAATTAATTAAAGTTAAAATACCAGCAGAAGACCGCGAAGAACTTCAGTTATACGTTGAAGCTATTGTAAGAGAAAGCAAAGCAGAAAAAATCCAATTAATTGGTAAGACGCTTGTTTTGTTCAAACAAAGTGAAAATAAAAAAATTGAACTACCTAAAAAGTAAGTCGTTTAATTTATTCTAAAACCTGCTATTGCAGGTTTTTTTATGCTTAAAAAAGCACATTAATTTACGAGGTTTAAATACACCTTGTAGCTGTTTTCATTTATTCTGCCCTGTTGGAGTATCTTTTTTATATTAGGTCTTTCAGAATAAGTGAAAACAAATCGTTACTGTTTTACCTCTTAATAAAGTAAATTAAAGACAACATATAATAAAAACTCGTTAAAGCGAGATATAGGAGACATAGTGTCTGATTGGATCACCGTAATTCCGCCATTGTTGGCTGTTGCCATCGTATTGTGGAAAAAAGAAGTAATACTTGCATTACTAACCGCTATTTTTAGCTCTGAGCTATTAGTGTTATTAAGTAAAGGTGACGACTCAAGCAGTCTTGCTGGGTTTGCAATTGCTGGTATTGAACGTATTGTTAATGTTTTTTCCGATGGCGCAAATACGCGTATTTTGATTTTTTCATTATTGGTTGGTGCCCTGTTAGCCTTTATGCGCTACTCCGGTGGTGTGTCGGCAACAGTTAAATTTTTAGTGGAAAAAGGATTAAGTGGTAATGCAAGGCGAGCCCGTTTCCTTGCCTTTTTCACTGGTGTGTTTATTTTTATTGAATCTAATTTAAGCGTATTGATGTCTGGCATTATATCGCGAGGCCTGTTTGATAAATTCAATATGAGCCGTGCAAGACTGGCTTACATTATTGATAGCACTAGCGCACCTATATGTATTTTATTGTTATTAAATGGTTGGGGAGCGTATGTTCTTGCTCTCATTGGCGAGTATGAGTTAACGGAGTCAAGTGTCTCTACACTAATTCAAACAATTCCTCTTAACTTTTATGCGCTGATCACCCTATCTATTGTGCTTTACACCATTATTGCAAATAAAACCCATGGCCCATTAAAAGAAGCTGAACTTAACCAATCTGAATCAATAGATAATAAAGAGCTGGATTTTGAACCATCTAAACCTAGATTTATGTTAATACCATTATTTGTGATGTCGTTCTCTATGGTTGGCTTTATGTTTTTGACTGGTAACGGTGACTTTATTCAAGGTTCGGGTTCTAAGTCGGTTTTATACGCCACCGTACTTAGTTGCATTGTTGCTTATGCAATGATGATAAGCACTAAAAAATTCACCCATAAAAAAATGACTGAGATTGGCTTCTCAGGTATGTCTGAATTGTTGCCTTTGGTTATGATTGTTTTGTTCTCGTTGGCATTAGGTGCAAGTTTAAAACAATTAGGTACTGGCCTATTTATTTCTGGGATTGTGGCTGAGTCTTTACCTTATTTCTTAATTCCTGCTGTCTTGTTTATTGCTGGCGGTTTAATGTCTTTTTCTACGGGTACAAGTTGGGGAACATTTGCTATTTTAATCCCTATTGGCATGCCGCTTGTGGTTAACTTAGATTTACCGGCTCCATTAATTTTAGCGGCTATATTAGGTGGCGGAGTGTTTGGAGATCATTGTTCACCAATTTCAGATACGACAGCGGTAAGCTCAGTGGCTTCAGGTTGTGATTTATTAGAGCACGTTCGCACTCAATTACCTTATGCATTAGTAGGCGGTGGACTTACGATTGTGGCTTATGTGATTGCAGGTTTAGTTATGATCTAATCTTAGCATTTAGTGAATAAAAAACGTTTCTATCCTTCACTGATATGAAACGTTTTTTTATGTCTATTATTCTTATGCTGCTTTCATTTAAAAGTATCTTTATTAGCGTTGTGACTGATAAATAACTTCTAGAGTTTTGTTAAGGACTCTTTGTTGTGCATCTGATAATCCACATTGGTTACTATCGTTTTTTATCTCTTGCTGAAAAGACACAATCACAGAAATATCTAATCTATCATCTACCAGAACAAAACTATTATCAGCCACAGACAAGTGGCTACTTTGGGTTAAATAAGGGCTACATTTTTGAATATTATTCAGTTTAGTTAATTGGCTATCTTTTGCTGCCAATAACCCAAAAGAATGTTGTTGTAACCAACGTGAATATTCGCTGGGTTTAAATATATGTTGATTGCCATAACTGCCATTGTTTTTTAACAATTGAGTTAACACCAAAACATCTTTCATTCGTGTGGTTAATAAACTTATTGGCGAGGCATTGTTATTTTGTACTCGTCTAAATACACTATGAGTTAGCCCCAGAGGTAAAAGTAATTCAGTGGTAATGTACTGTTCAAATGGCATATTAGTTATTTGCTCAATAACAAGGCGCAAAACTAAGTCATTAAACTCACTGTAAACTCGCCTTTGATTGACACCGTAATAAAACGGCACATCGAATATTGCATTTGTCCAATCGATTGTTTCTGTACTTGCTTCAGAAAATGGATTGTTCATGACAGAACCTTGCTGTGTTGGCAATACTGGTGCACCGTTAATATCTTTATCATCGAGGCTAGCCTGTTCTAAAGCTTGTAAATAGTTTTCTACTGCGGGATAGCCAGATGTATGCTCGATGACGTGTTTGATTGTGCGATTAGCTTTACCATCACCTTGATATTTAGGTAAATAATCATAGACTGAGTTTGTTAGTTGTAAACGCTGCTCTCCAATTAATCTAAGCACGGCAAGCTGAGTCGTAAAAAATGAACTTAATTGAGTTAAATGAAGTTCACCATTAAGTCCTTTATTACCAAATGCCTTATGCAAAATAACTTTGTCATGCTGCACTAAACTAAATTCAAAGCTCTCTTCTAAAGTGCCTAGCTCATTTGTCAGTTCATTTCTTAACTTTCTTTCTAACCAGACTTGTGGCCCTTTTAATCTAGGTGCAATGATCTCGATTGAAGCATGAGATAAATCGCTTGCTGATTTAACCTCAAGTACATTATTACCATTTTTTACTACTTTTGAGATATCTACTTTAATACCCGATGATTTTGAGCTTAAAGGTTTTGCAAACTTCAGTTTTTTACCATTTATCGATACCGATAAGTCTTTTAACGACCAAAGCGCTGGATGAATTAATATAAGAGAACCCTGCCCAGTCACGCCATAGAATGACTTAACTAGATGTTTTGTGTCTGTTTGTAATTTTTGTGAGAAACCTGAACTTTCTGCTTCTTCTCGGTAATAGCTAGACATGAGTACTTTTAGTTGTGGCTCTTTATATTTTTCTAATAACGCAAAAACCGCAGCTGCTGTTTCTGGATTAATTTCCCCAGTTACCTGCCAAGGTAAAAAATGCATTTGAAACGCGAACAGTACATCTTGAGTTTGCCTGTCAATACCTCCTGTTTCTTTGATGTTATAACCATAATAATATAAGGCTTTTTGTACTAAATTAATCGACGGAGCAAAGGACTCAAATAACTGTAAATATTTACCTTGAGTCTCTGAGTCGTACCAAGCGCCTATGCCATTTTCATAAAGTTGATACCACGGAAATCTAGGGCCAGGGTCATTTTTACGACTTGGTGAAATATCAGAATGCCCAATAACTCTTGTTGGCGTTATATCTGGATGACGTTTTAAAATATCTTTGGCTAAGCCAATCAACAGAGCAATTTGCTGTTGACCAAAATCAGGGAAGGTACAATCTTTATGAACTCCGTACTCACCACCATGAGTAAATTTCACTACTGGATGATGTTGGCATTCAGGGACATTAACAATTTCTATACCAATAGAAGTGTCGTTTAAGTTTTTGCGTTTATCCCAATAACTTCTGCCAGCATGCCAAGCTCGTTGGTTTTCATCTACCAATTGAATAATTTCTAAATTACTATTTGGATAAGTAGAGTCGTCTAGCTCCGGGATTAAATAATGCGAACTTACCCCTCCACTATCCTTTAACGCTAACATAGAACGTTGATAGTCTAAGGCGGTAAAGTGCAGTACTAAAGACTGAACTCTAGCATTTTGTCCAACTGACATTTGCTTATTAATAGGTAATGAATTACATGCATTTAATAGTACAAAGGACGAGACAATAACAAAAAAACGTTTGATAAACATACTCACTAAATTACTCAATTTGTTAACAACAATAATGGCATGACTAGACTACATAAAGCTAGCCATTAACGAGGTCATTATAAAAAATACATATTGTTCATTACAGGCATTAATTTTAACTGTAAAATAGCCTCATTAACTTTAAGTGCAGGCTTATTATTATGAATAGAAAAAAGAAAATAAACGAAACACTAAAACGTAAAGTAAAAAAAGCCAATGGCAAATTACATAAAAGCAATAAACCTAAATACATTTCTAAAGCTGACAGAGTATTGCTAGAACAAGAAGAAGTAGTACAAAAAGAGTTAGAAACAAAGGAATTAGAACAAGAAAAGTAGCGGATTAAAAAACAAAAAGAGTTCCTAAGAACTCTTTGTCGTGATGTAAATAACGTTCAGCGTCATTAAATCTTAGGGAAACCACCTGGCATTCCGCCGCCCATTCCACCCATACCGCGCATCATTTTCATCATGCCGCCGCCTTTCATTTTCTTCATCATTTTTTGCATTTGCATAAATTGTTTCAACATACGATTCACGTCTTGGACTTGTGTACCACTGCCCATTGCTATTCTGCGCTTACGTGAGCCTTTAATTACATCTGGGAATTTACGTTCTTTTTTAGTCATGGAATTAATAATAGCTTCCATCTGGGTAAATTGTTTGTCATTAGCTTGGCCTTTTATCGCCTCAGACATTTTTCCCATACCCGGCATTTTCTCCATTAAACTAGACATCCCACCCATATTACGCATTTGCGATAACTGGTCTCGGAAGTCTTCAAGATCAAAGCCTTTGCCTTTCATTACTTTTTTAGCAACTTTAGCGGCTTTTTCTTTATCTATCGTTGATTCAATTTGCTCAACTAAAGAAAGAACATCACCCATTCCTAAAATACGACTAGCGATACGCTCTGGATGGAAAGGTTCAAGCTCGTCAATTTTCTCACCCATACCAATAAACTTAATTGGCTTACCGGTAATGTGACGAATAGATAAGGCTGCACCACCTCTAGCATCACCATCGGCTTTAGTTAAGATAATACCAGTTAATGGCAAAGCTTCATCAAAAGCTTTAGCTGTAACAGCTGCATCTTGACCTGTCATAGAGTCAACAACAAATAATGTTTCAACTGGGTTTACAGCAGCATGTAGGGCTTTGATTTCACCCATCATTTCTTCATCTACCGCTAAGCGGCCTGCGGTATCAACCAATAAAACATCAAAAAATTTACGTTTGGCGTGATCAATCGCAGCATTAACAATATCAACTGGCTTTTGTTCGATTGAACTTGGGAAAAATTCGACTTCAACTTCTGCCGCTAACGTTTCTAACTGCTTGATTGCTGCAGGACGGTAAACATCGGCACTTACAACCAACACCGACTTTTTCTTTTTCTCTTTAAGGAATTTAGCTAATTTACCAACAGATGTGGTTTTACCCGCACCTTGTAAACCTGCCATCATCACTACGGCTGGCGGTTGAGCGGCTAAATTCAAATCTTCGTTTTTGTCGCCCATTGCTTTTTCAAGCTCACCTTGAACGATTTTCACGAACACTTGGCCTGGCGTTAAACTCTTACCAACTTCTTCACCAACCGCTTGCTCTTTAACTGATTTAATAAAGTCACGAACGACAGGTAACGCAACGTCGGCTTCTAATAACGCCATCCTTACATCACGCAGCGTGTCTTTTATATTGTCTTCTGTTAGTCGCCCTTGGCCACTAATTTTTTTCAGGGACTGGGATAATCTGTCAGATAAATTGTCAAACATAGATGAATATTCTCTTAACTTGGCTAGCTGTTTTTAACAGTCGAGTTTTACACAGGTGAATAGTGCGATTATATACCGCTACCTATGCTAAATATAGGGTAAAAAAGCAATTACAAGGTTTCAAATCTATTTGAGGTTAATAACTAGGGTCTATTTGTCTAATTAAACGATTGAAATTGATTAACGAATGAAAAAAACGTGGTAATATCAAATCGTTATTATTTAGCTTTATTTACAAAACTAATTCACAAACAAAGGTTTACATTCATGTCCGCAATGTTAGGACTTCTTTTAAGTTTTATTGGGTTTACTGTTGTCAGTATCATGACCGCTAGATCTATTTTTATAAACTCAAAACTTAATTCTAAAGTTCTTTTTTCTGTCGCTATTACTGCAATAGTTTTTCAATTATTTGCCGTACGCTCCATGCTATTTGTTAACAATGAACTGCATTTATCACTGACAGCAATGTGCTTATTAATTAATGCATTGATTGTGGTTGTGTTAACAATACGTTCATTTAGCCATAGTAACTTAATGATATTGTTAGTGACTTATGTATTTTCCGCACTACTGTCATTAGCTATTCTTTTTGTGCCTAGTACATCATTAGCGTATATGGGCGTTTCTATTAATTCTTCCATCCCCTTAATTATTCATATTGTTTTATCTGTTAGTGCTTATTGTGTTTTAGTTATATCTTCTTTATATGCCGTACAATTTAGGTATATAGATGCGAAGTTAAAAACAAAGACTTTGTCACTAAACACTCACCTACCTTCACTTAATATTGTTGAGTTACAACAATTTAGATTAATGGCTATTGGACTAATTTTGTTAACTGCTGCTTTACTTACTGGTTTGTTATTTTTAGACAACATGTGGACAAAACAGTACGCCCATAAAACAATACTTTCTATTATTGCTTGGGTAGCGTTTGCAACATTAACAATTGGACACAAAGTTTATGGTTGGCGCGGCGGAAATAGTGCAATTGCCACCATCTTTGCATCTGTAATACTCACGTTGGCATATTTTGGCAGTCGTTTTGTACGTGAAATACTACTTACTTAACGCATTTGGCTTGACTATACTGACATAAGATCATACTTATATATTTCTTAATTCCATCAAGGATAAATTTTGGGCGACATCTCTACAAGTACACTGTTTATTATACTCGTTGTACTTATTTTCATCTCAGCATACTTTTCTAGTACTGAAACTGGGTTAATGGCTTTAAATAAATACAAGCTTAAACATTTGGAAAAAGAAGGCCACAAAGGGGCTATTCGCGTTACCAAATTAATGAGCCGCCCTGATAGAACAATAGGCTTGATACTTATTGGCAATAACTTGGTTAATATTGGCGCGTCTGCCATTGCTACTATTATTGGTCTTAGATTATACGGTGATGTTGGTGTTGCGATAGCAACGTTTGGATTAACCTTAGTGATATTGATCTTTGCCGAAGTCACCCCTAAAACCTTAGCAGCACTCCACCCTGAAAAGGTGGCATTTCCTAGTTCTATTTTCCTACTCTTATTAATGAAGATACTGTTCCCAGTCGTACTCGTTGTTAACTTCATAACTAACGGTATTTTAGCTTTATTAAATGTCAGCTCAGAGCAAAGAGAAGAACACAGCTTAAGCAAAGAAGAACTTAAAACTGTAGTCAATGAATCTGGCGGTTTGGTCAGAAACAGCCACCATAATATGATCGTTAATCTTCTTGATCTTGGTAAAATTAAAGCTGAAGACATAATGATCCCACGCAACGAAATTTATGCTCTGGATATTAATGACGATTGGAAAAACTTACTTAAAGGCCTTACTTACGCCAACCATACTCGCCTTCTCCTGTATCGTGACAACATTGATGATGCTGTTGGCTTTATTCATGTAAGAGACGCGTTACGCCTGTTAGCAAAAGAAGACTTTAGTAAAACTACTTTGTTACGTGCAGTTCGCGAAATATATTACACACCTGAAGGCACTTCTCTTTTTGTTTTGTTACAGAAGCTTAAACAGAATAAAGAGCGTATTGGGCTTGTTGTGGATGAATATGGTGATATACAAGGCCTGTTCACACTAGAAGATATACTGGAAGAAATAGTTGGTGATTTTACTACGGGGATTTCTGTTGATCCTAGCGCAATCTGCGTTGAGCAAGCAGATGGTAGCTTTGTATTAGAAGGCAGCTCATCAATCCGCGATATTAATAAAGAAATGGATTGGGATTTGCCAACTGATGGACCAAAAACCATTAATGGTCTTATTTTAGAGATTATGGAAGACATTCCTGAAGGTGGCGTTTCTATATTAGTTTCTGGCTATCCTATTGAAATTATCGATGTGAAAGACAATAAAGTGTCTTACGCTAAAATTCACCCTAAAATTCAATCGGAAGATTCATCGGATTAACGGGTACCTCTTCCCCACCAAGCCTAAATGACTGATCTGAACATTATAGATACGAATATTTATGATGTTCTGTTACTCATACGACTCATTATTTAAATTAATAATACTTTTTATACATAATTAAAATCACATTGGTAGCACACCTTTCTAATTCAATTGACTGTTTTAAGCTAAACTAATAAAACGAAATGATTATACGATATCGTTCGATTGTCATATTTACGATACAAGGAAGTATTAAAATATTTTATACTTTATAGCTTGGGAGTAATAACCATTACATCCTATTTTATTGTCTATATTCAAAAGAGAGCTTAGTTTGAAACTAATCAACTTATATACAAAATTTATCATGGTTGTTTCCATTATTTTTATAGCTAAAAACACTTATGCAGAAGAAACAATTGAAGAACAATACGAAGAATTTGAATTCTTAAGAAAAATTGAACAATGTATTGACGACATAAAAGAGACCGGGCTATACGATGGTAGTAGAGATAAATTACACCAATACTGTAAGGTTAAAATCCTAAAAAAAACAATTGATCCAGGTAGGTATGCCAAAAGGTTATTAGAAGAAAAGCTTACTGAGCTCAACCCTTTTGTGATCACACCTCATAAACCAAGTTATATATTACCTGTTATTGTTTCAGATAATTTCAATCGTACACCTTATGAATTTTCTGACACTTACGCTGATGGAATGAAAACGGTTGAAACTAAATACCAAGTAAGCTTTAAAATCCCACTTAATACTGGAGATGTTTTTACTCGAGGGGATAATTTTTATTTTGGTATGACTATTAAAGCTTGGTGGCAGCTTTATTCCAATGATATTTCCAGACCATTTAGAGAAACAAATTATCAACCTGAAATATTCTACCGAGCCCCACTGCCATGGAAACCATTTGGCGGTAACATGGGATATATGATTTCATTTGAACATCAATCAAATGGGCAAACACAAATTCTATCGAGAAGCTGGAATCGAATTATAGGCACCCTCATTTTTGAGAAAAACGACTACGTTTTGATGTTCAAACCTTGGTATAGGATCCCTGAAGATGATAAAACCGATCCTCTCTCACCAAAGGGTGATGACAATCCTGACATTGAAGATTACTTAGGTAATTATGAAATGTATGTAGGTTATGCATTTAACGACTATCATAAATTAACCGCATCTATGAGAAAAAATTGGCGTTCAGGTAACGGTTCTATAGAGCTCAACTATACTTACCCGCTATATGGGAAGTTAATTGGTACAATTCAATACTTTGCTGGATATGGTGAAAGCATGATTGATTACGATCATAAACAACAGAAGCTGGGATTAGGAATAGCATTGACTGAAATATTTTAAGTTAAACAAATATATATCTGACTCAATCTTATATATAAAAAAGCGAACAGAAAATTTCAATAATAAAGTCTATCTGTTCGTTTATTTGTAAACTAAATTAGTTATCAATAAAACAATAAACGCCATAACCAGCTAGAGTTTAAATACTCTTCACAGCCTTTTAATTGTTGTCCGTAAGTTCTCGCACGCACATCAACCTTTTTAGCAACTTTAACTAACCACGCTTTTTTATTATATGACTTATTACGATACCCGCCCCAACCTTCGTGATAATTCAAATATTGATTTTTGGCATCCCATTTTGACACTTTATTTAATCGATGCGTTTTAGCCGTAAACCACCCCATAAAATCAATGGCATCCTCAAAGTCGTCTCTGTCACCCCAATAGTTGCCAGATTCTTTAACATATTCTTCCCAAGTTACAGTTTTGGCTTGTGAGTAACCATAAGCGCTACTTGCTCTACCGTAAGGAATAAAGCCTAAAAACCATCTCATTGGTGGCTGAGCGTCAGCTTTAAACGAACTTTCCTGATACATCATGGACATAACAACATGAATTGGCGTTCCCCACTTATCTTGCATATCACTAGCGGCATCCCACCAGTCATTTTTCTCTATAAAAATGTCACATATGTTATTGATATTCTTAGGTTGTGGCGTTGTACAACCTAAAATAGAAAGCGTTAATATTAAATAAACTACAATTTTTTTCATACGTTACGAACTTTTCTAAAAAACACTGTCTAACAAAGTGAAGACAGTATTTTTCACCCCTGGAAGTTGTTGTTAGTTTGACGAACATTATTTAATGTTCGTTTTTTTTTGCCTGTACGGAACAGGTATGTCGTGAGTCATGGATGACAAGGAACGACGGCCTGTACGGAACAGGTATGTCGTGAGTCATGGATGACAAGGAACGACGGCCTGTACGGAACAGGTACTTAGTCCTAGTCTGTCCCTGTCAAAAACTAACTAATAAATCATGCCACTATCCTAACTTAAAATAAAAAGTTTTATTTATTTTTTCATTCTATGAACTTTTAACCAATACCCTGTCTAACATAGTGAAGTTGTTAATTTGTGAATTCCTTAGTTAGTTGTTGTTGTTTTTATTGCGAGCATATGTACATATGCTCGCTTTTTTTTGCTTGCAGGAAAGCAAGTACTTAGGTTTTGTCGGGAACAATAAACCTGTGCCTACATGGATGTAGGTATGCTTGGTGGCCAAGGAGAGTATGCCTGTAAGGAACAGGTATGTCGTGTCTTCTTGTTCGCAGAGAATGGATGACAATGAACGACGGCCTACAGGATGTAGATATGCTTAGTGGCCAAGGAGAGTATGCCTTTAAGGAATAGGTATGTCGTGACTTATCGTGTGTAAAGAATGATTTATTGGGAAAGTAGGTAAATAGGAAGGCTAACCGTAAACAAGCTTTAACTTGTTTACGGCAATAAGATTAACTCACTAAGACTTAAAGTACTCAGCTAAAAAATCATCAAAGTTAACTTTATCTGCATTTTCAACGTCTTTTTGTATCTGCAATGAGTTAATAGATTCTTGCTGTAAGAATTCAGATGAAAACTCACTCGTCTCATTGTTCAGTATCTCTTGCTTATATTGTTTCGCTAATTGTAAACCAAACACACCGTTGTCTGTTTGTGTTTCTTGTAATTGTGACAACACTTTGCCAGACAAGGTATTAGCTGGCTCAGTCACTGATGGCAAGGTTGCTTTTATAGCATTGCTATAATCAGTTTTACCGTAATGAGTGTCTAACCATGAAGCAATCGTAGTGAAGTCATCAAATACCTCAGCTAACCAGTTAGCGCGCGATTTACTTACACCATTATGATTTAACTCTAAATCAGCCTTCCGACCATTTAAAACAACTGCGTCTTGATTTTCTTCTGCTTCTTGTTGTTGAGTGTCAGTTAACTCAGTTTCAGAACTAAATAAACAATACATTAAGAAAACATCTAATACATGCATTTGCTCAACGCTGATCCCATAAGGAGAGAATGGATTGACATCCAATGCTCTTAATTCAACATACATAACACCACGATTATCCAATGCATCTGTAGGTTTCTCACCAGATTGAGTTATTTGCTTAGGCCTTACTGGCGCATATAACTCATTTTCTATCTGTAGAATATTATGATTGAGCTGCTTATATTTACCATCAACTTTAACACCAATATTTTTATATTCTTCTGACTCCGTATGAATCGCTTTTCTTAGTTTTTCAATGTATTGAGTTAACGAACCATACTCAATATTTAACTCTGACTGCGCGCTATTGGTATAACCTAAATCACTCATTCTTAAGGATGTTGCATTCGGTAAAAAGATTGAGCCTTTACCAAAAGAGTTAAAATCTAGTCCAGTATCTTGTCCTTTTAAAAACGATTTACACATAGCTGGCGAAGCACCATAAAGATAAGTAACAATCCAAACAAATCGTTTAATGTTACGTACCATGTGCATGTATTTTGCGGATTGATATTCTAGACTATCGTCATCTGACCCATCGAATTCTTTTAATAACGTCCAAAACTCACTTGGTAATGAGAAATTATAATGAATACCTGATATTGCCTGCATCATAGAGCCGTATCTATTTTTTAGACCCGTCCTATAGGTTGATTTCATTTTGCCAACATTTGAACTACCAAACTGAGCAATTTTAATATCGTCTTCATCGTTAATAAAACAAGGCATGCTCATTGGCCATAACACTTCATCACCAATATTTTGGGCAACAAATTTATGGACATCTTTTAATTGAGCAAAAGTGGTATTGATATTGTTTGATGGTGGTGTAATTAACTCTAATAAAGATTCAGAAAAGTCAGTTGTGACATAAGGATGTGTTAGAGCAGAACCCAATGCAACAGGGTGATCTAACTGAGATAATTTACCGTCGGTATTTACCCGTAAACTTTCTCGTTCAATACCACGTTTTATGTTGTTTATTGCTTTGGTAACTTGGGCTGAAGTTAATCGCTCAAGCTTTTGCTTAATTGTTGTCAATGCGCAACCTTTCCTTACACCTTCAGACTTAATCAATAATATTTATTTGCCTAAAGATATTCAAACTAATTAGTTTTATATAAGAGCATGTTATGGAGTCTACTATCTATAAAATAAAGGGGAAATAAAAGATAAATTTTCATTATTAACTAATATCTAATAACCAATTATTCAAAATGTATTTCAATTGGTTAATGCTCATGCAATATAAAAGAGATTTGATGATTGTATAGAAATGTCCTTTTCATCAAATAAAAAACCGCCTTACGGCGGTTTTCTTGATTGTATTAACCATCAATAGATATTGATATTAACCAACCCACTTACGTGCGTTACGGAACATACGCATCCAAGGGCTATCTTCTTTCCATTCATCTGGGTGCCAAGAGTTAGTTACTGCTCTAAATACACGTTCAGGATGCGGCATCATAATTGTTACACGACCATCGTTGGTTGTTAACGACGTAATACCTTCTGGCGAGCCATTTGGATTCGCTGGATAAGTTTCAGTGAACTCACCGCTATTATCAACATAACGCATAGCAACCGTTCCAGACTCAAGTGCTGCATTTACTGCTGATGCTTGAGTAAATTCAGCACGACCTTCACCATGAGATACGGCGATTGGCATACGAGAGCCCGCCATGCCAGCAAAGAATACAGAATCTGACTCTTGGATTTCCACTAAACTGAAACGAGCTTCAAAACGTTCTGATTTATTCGTTACAAAACGAGGCCAATGATCAGCTCCTGGAATTAATGAACGTAAGTTAGACATCATCTGACAACCATTACATACACCTAAACTAAAGGTGTTTTCACGGTGGAAGAAGGTTTTAAACTCTTCACTTAACATCTCGTTAAACAAGATAGATTTAGCCCAACCTTCACCAGCGCCTAATACGTCACCGTAAGAGAAACCGCCACAAGCAACTAAGCCTGTAAAATCAGCAAGGTTCATACGAGCTTCTTGTAAGTCACTCATGTGAACGTCTATTGCTTCAAAGCCAGCACGATTAAACGCAGCTGCCATTTCAACGTGAGAGTTAACACCTTGTTCACGTAAAATCGCAACTCTAGGCTTAACTCCTGTTGATGCAGACTTTGCAATAAACGGTGCCGCTACGTCTTCGTTAATGTCGAATGTTAATTCAACATTTAAGCCTTTGTCATTTACATCAAATTTAGCATCATGTTCTTGTTGAGCACATTCAGGATTATCACGCAGTGATTGCATTTTGAATGTAGTTTCAGCCCAAACGGTACGATAATGAGTTCGAGTATTCTCAAGGACTACGTTGCCATTAACGGTAAAGCTAACTTTATCTTCATTATTAACAGAGCCAATAACGTGTGACATAGTCGCTAAACCATTTTCTGCTAACACAGCTAACACAGCAGCTTTATCTGTAGATTTAACTTGAATAACTGCACCTAGCTCTTCGTTAAATAATGCTGCGGTTACGCCATCGCCACCTAAGCTAGATAAACCAGCAAGCTCAACATTAACACCGGCTTTACCAGCAAATGCCATTTCAGTAACAGTTGAGAATAAACCACCATCCGAACGGTCATGATATGCCATCACTTTACCGTCACGAATTAAGGTTTGAACGCTGTCGAAGAAGCCTTTTAATGTTTTAGCGTCGTCAACATCTGGTGTTGACGTGCCTAACTCATTATAAACTTGCGCCAAACAGCTCGCGCCCATACGATTTTGTTTATTACCTAAATCAAGCAAGATAAGTTCTGACTCACCTTTGTCTGTGCTAAGTTGAGGCGTTGCTGTATTACGCACATCTTCAACACGAGCAAACGCAGTAATAACCAATGAAAGTGGTGACGTTACTGACTTGTCTTCATTTGAAGCTTCGTCTTGCCACTGAGTTTTCATCGACATTGAGTCTTTACCCACAGGAATCGTTAAGCCTAATGCAGGACATAACTCTTCACCAATCGCTTTAACGGCTTCATAAAGACCAGCATCTTCGCCTGGATGACCTGCAGCAGCCATCCAGTTTGCTGACATTTTAATGCGTTTTAATTCGCCGATATCAGACGCGGCGATATTAGTGATTGATTCACCAACCGCCATACGCGCTGAAGCACCGTAGTTTAATAAAGCAATAGGTGTTCTTTCACCTAATGACATCGCTTCACCGTGATACGTGTCTAATGCAGCAGTAGTAACGGCA
>JAWUWS010000020.1:0-24942 GCA_034111705.1 Psychrosphaera sp. | reverse complement strand
AAAGATTGATAAATTTGCACTAAACCTAAACCTGATAACACTTGTTCTGCCGAGACACGCGCGTACTTTTTCTGTAACTCTTTTAACACACCAATTTCATCACTGTCGATTGGAGAAAAATCAACATGACCGCCTTCTCCGCCAATAGGTAGCCACTTATTTTGAGTATGAATTAAGTTAGCAACACCTAAACCTGTACCGGCACCAAAAATAGCAATCGGGGCATGAGGTATAGAATCACCACCACCAATCTGCACTAACTTATCTTTTGATATGTTAGGTACTGACATAGCAATAGCGGTAAAGTCATTAATAACAATTAACTTTTTTAAACAAAATTGTTTGGTTACTGCTGCTTGAGAAAAACACCAATGATTGTTGGTTAAATTTATTTCATCACTTACCACTGGGCAAGCAACATCAAGACACGCGTACTCAAAACTTTGTTTTGAATCTTGTTTATATTGGCTAATTGCACCATCTACATTGTCAAAATCTTTACACTGATAAGTCAAAATATGAGATATGGAAAGTGTTTCCATATCTGCAATACCAAGTCGAATATTAGTGCCGCCAATATCGGCAACTAATGCTTTAATAGTCATACTTTATTCCACAACGAACGTTTTAGATTATGCTTCGTGAAAAACACAAGACGCGCCTTCTTCAGGTGTTGTCATTACTTGGCGTAAACCATTAAACAACTCACGACCCATAGCTTCGCGATCTTCCGTTAAGTCTTTAACTATAACAATACGCTTTGCCAACTCTTCTTCACTTACATGAAGCTCAACTTTATTTGTTTCAGCACAAATCTCGATAATATCGCCGTTTTGTACTTTGGCAATCAATCCACCATCTAATGCTTCTGGGTATAAATGAATAGCAGCTGGCACTTTACCTGACGCGCCAGACATACGACCGTCTGTCACTAATGCAACACTAAAGCCTTTATCTTGTAATACACTTAACGGTGGCGTTAATTTATGTAACTCTGGCATACCTACAGCTCTTGGCCCTTGGTAACGAACGACAACAACACAATCTTTATCTAAGTCGCCAGCATTAAATGCCGCGTCAATATCATGTTGGCTTTCAAAAACAACTGCAGGAGCTTTTACTGTCGTTTTTCCTGGGCGTAAAGATGATGTTTTTATAACTGCACGGCCTAAGTTACCTGATAATGCAGATAAACCGCCGTCTGCTTTAAACGGTTTTTCAATCGTCGCTAGCACTTCATCATCTAATGATTTAGTTGGGCCATCAACCCAAATTAATTTGCCATCACGTACAACAGGCTCTTGCGTGTATCTATCTAAACCTTCACCACAGATAGTAGTTACATCATTATGTAAGAAACCACCACGTAGTAATTCTTTAATTAAATATCCCATACCGCCAGCAGCTTGGAAATGGTTAATGTCAGCTTGTCCATTAGGATAAATTTTAGCTAATAAAGGCGTTACAGAAGACAAAGCGTCAAAGTCATCCCAGTTCACAATTATTCCAGCGGCTTTCGCCATAGCGACTAAATGCATAGTATGGTTAGTTGAGCCGCCAGTTGCTAATAAACCGACAATGCCATTAACCACAGCTTTCTCATCAACAATATGACCTATTGGACGATACTCTGTACCTAAGTCTGTAATTCTGGTTGCTTGTACAGATGCTGCATCTGTTAGTGCATCACGTAATTCTGTACCTGGGTTTACAAATGATGAACCTGGTAAATGTAAGCCCATTATTTCAACAACAAGCTGATTTGAATTAGCGGTTCCATAAAAAGTACAAGTACCCGCTGAGTGGTAAGATTTAGACTCAGATTCTAACAACTCATCACGACCAACTTTACCCTGAGCGTACAACTGACGAATACGCGCTTTTTCTTTATTTGGAATACCAGATTCCATAGGACCTGCTGGAATAAAGATAAATGGTAAGTGACCAAATGTTAATCCAGCCTTGAATAATCCAGGTACAATCTTGTCACAAATACCTAGCATAACGCCGCTATCAAACATGTTATGAGACAAACCAATTGCCGTACTCATAGCAATAACATCACGACTCATAAGACTTAAATCCATACCCGGCTGACCTTGTGTAACGCCGTCACACATAGCAGGTACACCGCCAGCGAACTGAGCTACAGAACCAACACCTTCAACTGCTTTTTTAATTTTTGCTGGATACACTTCATAAGGCTGATGAGCAGATAACATGTCGTTATAAGACGAAATAATACCAACATTAGCTTTAGTCAACTGCGTAAGATCTGTTTTTTCTTGTGGGCTACAAGCGGCAAAACCATGCGCTAAGTTACCACACGACAAAATCCCACGGTGAGGCCCTTTTAAACGTGCCTTTTCAATTTTGGCTAAATAAGCGGCTCTTGATGTTTTACTGCGCTCAATAATTTTATTGGTTACTTCTTGTATAACTGAATTCATTACTTTCTCCTCAAGCTAAATCAGCTTATTTGGTCGCTGCTAACATCACAGACATAGGCACATTAGACTGATTTAGAAACGCACGTATCGGCGCTTGCTTTTCGTCGCTGCCAGCGGCAACGTCTAATAATACGGCTTCTTTACTTTCACCCACTAAATGTAAGTACAATTGTTTTGAATTTAATAACGCTGACTTAGTAAATGTCATACGTTGATGTGGCGCAGTCGTAGGCTCTGTCGCCATTATGTCTTTATCTGTGGTTAATGCTTCATCTAACTGAGCGCAACATGGAAAGATTGAAGCGGTATGACCATCTTCCCCCATACCTAAAATAACTACATCAAAAGGACGTTTAAAATCTTTAAATTTGTCACTTACCGCTAATTCGCCATCAAATGCATTCTGATGCTCTGTTTTCATACCCACAAAATTAGCAACACTGGCTTTATTGATTAATAAAGCTTGGTTAACCATAGCTTCGTTTGACGCTGAATCAGACAACTCAACCCAACGGTCGTCAACTAACGCTATGTTAACTTTGTTCCATTCAATGTCTTTATTGCTTAACATCAAAAACATCGGTTTAGGTGTATTACCACCGGATACTAATAAAGTCGCGCTGCCATTTTCGTTAATGCCAGTCTGTAATTTATCTGCTATTTCCTGTGAAAACTCTTCGTTTAGTAATGTTGAATTTTCAAACTTTCTTATTTGCGCTTTCATATTTTATCCGTTGCGTTTTGTATTTCTAAATAACCTATTGTTATGTGAACGTGAAAAGGACTATTCGTCCCACTCAAGCTCATCTCTTGCTAACATAGCTATTGACGCAACAGGTCCCCAAGAACCAGCTGAGTATGGTTTTGGTAGTTCATTTGAACTAGCCCAAGAATCTAAAATTCCATCAACCCAAGTCCATGCAGTTTCAACTTCATCTCGGCGTACAAACAATGATTGATTCCCTAGCATAGCTTCAAGAATAAGACGTTCGTATGCGTCTGCAATACGGTCAGTTTTAAACGTATCTGAGAAACTTAAATCTAGCTTAGTTTGTTGTAATTCCATTTTCTCACCCAGGCCAGGTACTTTATTCAATAAATGAATCTCAATACCTTCATCTGGTTGTAAACGAATAATTAACTTGTTCGCAGGTAAATTTTGGTACGTATCTTTAAAAATATTATGTGGTAATTGTTTAAAATGAACGGCAATTTCAGTGCCTTTGGTCGGTAAACGTTTACCCGTACGTAAATAAAATGGCACACCAGCCCAACGCCAGTTATCGATGTCGACTCTAATAGCCGCAAACGTTTCCGTTTTACTTTGTGTATTCGCGCCTTCTTCTTCCAAGTACCCTGGAACAGATTGACCATTAACAAAGCCCGCTGTGTATTGACCACGTACTGTTTTTTGTTGGTAATTTTGTTCTGTTATTGGACGTAACGCTTTTAACACTTTTAATTTTTCATCACGAATGCTGTCGGCGCTAACATCTACCGGCGGTTCCATCGCTAATAACGATAAAATTTGTAACAAGTGGTTTTGTACCATGTCACGCATTTGTCCAGCATCGTCGTAATACCCCCAACGCCCTTCTACACCTACTTCTTCTGCAACAGTAATTTGCACATGATCAATACACTCATGATCCCAGTTGTTGGTGAAGATGGCATTAGCAAAACGAAGCACCAAAAGATTTAATACGGTTTCTTTACCTAAATAGTGATCGATGCGATAGATTTGGTTTTCGTTGAAATACTCTGCAATTTTATCGTTGATTACTTTTGAAGACTCTAAACAATGACCAATTGGTTTTTCAACCACAACGCGAGTTTCATCAACGACAAGTCCAGCATAGTTAAGGCCACTACATATATTGCCAAAAACAGAAGGCGGGGTAGAAAAATAATTCACCATAGTTCTGTTTTCTAAATCAACTAATTCCGCAATACCTTTGTAATCGTCAAGAACCGTCATATCTACCTGACAATAACTTAACCGAGCAAGGAACTTGTTTTTTGCTTCATCATTTAGCTCTTCTTTAACAAAACGTTCTAAGCTTTCAACAACGGCGGCTTTATATTCTTCATTACTAGAGGCCTGACGAGCAACTCCAATTATTTTGGTATCTTCAGCAAGTAACCCTGCTAATTCTAATTGATACAACGACGGTAATAACTTTCGGCGTGCTAAATCACCACTTGTGCCAAATAATACTAAATCGCATGGCTTATGACTTAAATTGGTGGCCATTAAATTCTCCAATGAACAAACTTTAATGATTAATCTGTAATTTAACTACATGTTTCCAATGCTAACTAACTATATCGGTGCATGTAAACCTAAATTATGTAATTTTTTTACATTTTTAGTAAATTTTTAACTGATCTTATTGTTTTTAAGTTGTAATTACATTCTAATGTTGGAAATAACCTGTTCAAACTCGTTATCTCCAGCCTATATTTCCAATATTATTTTAATAGGCTTAAAACGAAAACTGAAATGATAGCCTTTTTTACTTAAAAACGGCCACATAAATAATTAAATTAATGAGTTAGCTTTGTAAAAGTTAAGGACTAGAATGAATATTCTTGAAAAAATCAATTCTCAAATTACGACATTCAGCAAATCAGAAAGAAAAGTGGCCGAAGTCATCATTGCTAACCCAGAACAAGCAATCCATTCAAGCATTGCAACTTTAGCAAAAGTAGCTGACGTCAGCGAACCAACCGTTAATCGATTCTGTAGACGTCTTGATACTAAAGGTTTCCCAGATTTTAAATTACATTTAGCTCAAGGCTTAGCAAATGGTACTCCATATGTTAACCGCCACGTAGACGAAAACGATGGCCCGGATGAATATTGCGCTAAAATATTTGAATCCACGATGGCTGCATTAGATATTGCTCATCGTAACTTAGACATTGGTCAAATTAATCGTGCAGTAGATATCTTAACTCAAGCAAAAACTATTTCATTTTTTGGTTTAGGCGCTTCTGCCTCCGTTGCTCAAGATGCGCTGAATAAATTCTTCCGCTTTAATGTTCCAGTAAATTGTTTTGAAGACATAGTAATGCAACGTATGAGTTGTATAAATAGTACAGATGGTGATGTTGTCGTGATCTTCTCACATACAGGCCGCACCAAACCATTAGTTGAAATCGCGCAAATTGCTCGTCAAAATGACGCAACGGTTATTGGTTTAACAGCAAAGGATAGTCCTCTTGGTAAAGAGTGTAATATGTGTATTAGCTCAGATGTACCAGAAGACACAGACTTATATATGCCAATGGCATCACGCATTGCACAACTAGTATTAGTGGATATTTTAGCCACTGGCTTTACTTTAAGACGTGGGCCTAAATTTAGAGATAATCTGAAAAAAGTTAAAGACTCATTGAGACCTTCTAGATTTGAAAAGAAAGAAGGTTTTAACTAGGATCTATTTATCTTTCATTTACTCAAATCGTATAGTAATGAAAGTTAAAAACATCCTTATGTAATAAAAAAAGCAGCACAGGCTGATTTTTTGCTTTACTGCATTAATAATAATCAGTTTAATACAATTAACTCTTGTAATTTTATTTAATTGTCTCAAAATGTAATAAAATTACAAAAGCAAAAATCAACGGAGTTTATAGCTGTCATGACGAACGTATTGAGAAGAACAAAAATTGTATCCACTTTAGGTCCTGCAACGGATAAAGATGACGTTTTAGAACAAATAATCAAAAGCGGCGTTAACGTTGTTCGAATGAACTTCTCTCATGGCTCAGCTCAAGATCACATAGACAGAGCAATTCGAGTTCGTGAAACTGCAAAAAAATTAAATACCTACGTTGCTATTCTAGGCGACTTACAAGGTCCAAAAATCCGAGTAGCTCGTTTTAAAGACACAAAAATTCATTTAACTGTTGGTGATAAATTCATTCTAGATGCTGACTTAGGGCGCGATGAAGGCGACCAAAATCAAGTTGGCATTGACTACAAAGAGCTACCAAACGATGTAAACGAAGGCGACGTGCTTTTATTAGACGACGGTCGTGTACAGTTATTAGTATTATCAGTTTCAGGTTCAAAAGTATTCACTGAAGTTACTGTAGCCGGTCCTTTATCTAATAATAAAGGCATCAACCGTAAAGGCGGTGGTTTAACAGCACCAGCACTTACAGATAAAGATAAAGCCGATATTTTAACTGCAGCTCAAATTGACGTTGAATTTTTAGCGGTTTCTTTCCCTCGTTCTGGTGCAGATTTAGATTACGCTCGTTCATTAGCGCATGAAGCTGGTTTTAAACCTCTTATTGTTGCAAAAGTAGAACGTGCTGAAACGGTTGCAACTGATGAAGCGATTGACGATATTGTTCACGCGTCTGACGTTATCATGGTTGCCCGCGGTGACTTAGGTGTTGAGATTGGTGATGCTGAATTAGTTGGTGTACAAAAGAAGCTTATAGCCCGTTCACGTCAACTTAACAAAGCGGTTATCACTGCGACTCAAATGATGGAGTCTATGATCACAAGCCCAATGCCTACTCGTGCTGAGGTTATGGATGTATCAAATGCTGTTTTAGACGGTACTGATGCGGTAATGCTTTCAGCTGAAACTGCCGCTGGTGATTTCCCAATTGAAACCGTTCAAGCAATGGCTAACGTTTGTCTTGGTGCTGAAAAACACCCTACTGCACAAATATCTAAACACAGAATGGAAAAAGTGTTTGATGACATATCTGAAGCGATTGCAATGTCAGCTATGTATGCAGCTAACCACATGGAAGGCGTTAAAGCGATTGTGACCTTAACTGAGTCTGGTGGCACAGCGAAACTATTGTCTCGCATAAGCTCGTCGTTACCAATTTTTGCGTTAACTCGTCATGAGAAGACATTAAATACCAGTGCGATGTACCGTGGTGTTTACCCAGTATTCTTTGATTCAACATTATGTAAAAATGATAATGCACGTGAAGGACTTGATACATTAGTGAAGTTGGGTCGTTTAAATAAAGGCGACTTAGTTATCCTTACTCACGGCGATACGATGGAAACGATTGGTTCAAGCAATACTGTTAAGATCATGACAGCTTAATTTCCTTTATACTGCATGTACAAAAAAAGCCTATTAAATAGGCTTTTTTATTGCGTGTTTTTTAACATTGATACCAATACTTGTTGATGCTCTTAACCCCAGTGATGGATATGCTCAACTTTGCCATTATGGAGAATGATCTCTCCTTTTTTGGCACTTAACCCATCCGCACTGTAATTTAGAATGAAGCTGACTTTAATGATCAGCTTCTTTTCAAACTTCAGTTTCCAACTTTGCATAGGAACAGATAAAAGCTGTAAATGATGTCGTTCACAGTAACTTTTAGCAGCAGATTCGGCAATTTCAGCCAGCTTTCTGAACTGTAGAAACACCCATATAATAAAAACAAACAGCATGATCAACCATACTGTGGTTAAATCAAACATTAGTTATTTCCACTTATATCGGCCTCAGATCTCTTTTCATGTTTAATGCTCTGCTCATTGGTCAAAGAATCATAGCCTTGACTAACAAGCGGATACGCTTGAGAAACAAACCAAGCAATGACACAAAAACCTAAACTCAATAGTAAAAAATATAACGATTTTGACATCACTACATTTGCCTTCAATTTCTTCTTTTTTACTATTTGTTTCTCAACAACTTTTGTAGTCAAAACTGCTCTCCAACTAACCTATTTGAGTTAATCCATTCATATAAGGTATTAATACTGTAGGCACAGTAATTGTCCCGTCTTCGTTTTGATAATTTTCTAATACCGCAACCAAAGTACGCCCTACCGCTAAACCTGATCCATTTAATGTATGTAGTAAATCTGGTTTTTTAGCACCCTTAGCTCTAAAGCGTGCTTGCATACGACGAGCTTGAAAATCGCCCATATTGCTACATGACGATATTTCACGATACGTGTCTTGTGCTGGCAACCAAACGTCTAAGTCATAAGTCTTAGTCGCACCAAAGCCCATATCGCCAGTACATAAAATCACTTTACGATAAGGTAATTCCAACTGTTGTAATACCGTTTCAGCATGGTTCGTTAATTGTTCTAGTGCGTCATTTGCGTCTTCAGGTTTTACCATCTGTACCAATTCAACTTTATCAAACTGATGTTGGCGGATAAGACCTTTAGTATCACGACCATAAGAACCTGCTTCTGAACGAAAACATGGAGTATGCGCTGTTAATTTAACAGGAAGTTCTGACTCATCAAAAATAACATCGCGAGCGATATTTGTCAGTGGCACTTCCGCTGTTGGGATCAAAGAAAGTTTACGACTGTCTTGCTCATCTTCTTTGTCGGTTTGACCAGAAATTGGTTGTGTATGGAATAAGTCAGCCTCAAATTTTGGTAACTGACCAGTGCCTTGTAGGCTCTCTGGGTTTACTAAATAAGGTACGTAAGTTTCACTGTACCCATGTTGCTCTGTATGTAAATCTAACATGTATTGCGCTAATGCACGGTTTAGCCTAGCTATTTGACCACGCATAACAACAAAACGAGCACCACTTAATTTAGCGCCCATTTCAAAGTCTAATTCTTTACCTAATGCTTCACCTAACTCAACATGATCTTTAACGTCAAAGTTAAATTGTTTAGGTGTGCCCCACTTTAAAATCTCAACATTCTCATCTTCACTTTTACCTACAGGCACGTCTGTTTGTGGAAGATTAGGAACTTGCAAAGCAATAGTGTCTATTTCAGCTAACAACTCAGATAATTCTGATTTTGCGGCATCAAGCTTATCGCCTAAGTCAGCAACACTTGCAAGCAAAGGTTGAATATCTTCACCTTTTGCTTTGGCTTGACCAATAGATTTTGATTTTGTGTTACGTTCGTTTTGTAAGTCTTGTGTCGCACTTTGTAAGTCTTTTCGGCGTGCTTCTAACTCGTTGAGTTTTGCAACATCCAATTCAAAGCCTCGGGTAGCCAAACGACTTGCTGCTTCATTGATGTCGTTACGGAAGAACTTTGGATCTAACATTTTTTAATAACCTTTTAACTAATTTCTAAAACAACTTGATTTACAAGTTCAATTTAATTGCTTTTGAATGTGACTAATTGCATTCCAAGCCATGCGGCAAAAATACAAACAACAACATTCAAAAAAATATTCGATATGGCCTTCGCCCAATCACCATGCTGTAACAACAACAAAGTGTCTAAGGAAAACGTAGAAAAGGTCGTAAACGCACCTAATAAACCAATTCCCAATAATGATCGCCAAGGCAAGTCGGCCATCATATCATGTTCAATTACGCTAAATAAGATCCCCATAAAAAATGAGCCAATTACATTAACTAATAACGTAGCGTAAGGAAAACCTTTGCCTAACAGGCTCACCATAAAAACAGTTACGCCATAACGCATACTGGCACCTAATGCACCGCCTATGGCGACAAATAGTAGATTGTTCATATTCAATTCTTATTCGCTATTGTGTCGTTAAATATTGTCATCTAAGCCTTTTAGATAACGTAATTTTTCTGCAATTTTTTTCTCTAACCCTCTATCAACTGGATGATAGTATTCAGTACCCGCCATTTCTTCTGGCAAGTAATTTTCGCCAGCTGCATAGGCGTTAGGTTCATTATGCGCATATCTATATTCTGCACCTTTGCCCATAGACTTCATTAACTCCGTTGGTGCATTGGTTAAGTGAGAAGGCACATCATAACTTGGTAAATTCGCGGCATCTTGTTTGGCTTGATTAAACGCCATATAAACTGCATTACTTTTGGGAGCAGCAGCCATATATAAGGTAGCTTGTGCAATAGCACGTTCACCTTCTGATGGGCCTACTCTATGAAAGATATCCCAAGCATTCAACCCTATTTCCATGGCTCTAGGATCTGCATTACCAATGTCTTCTGTTGCAATCGCTAATAAACGTCGAGCCACGTATAAAGGATCTCCGCCGCCAGCTAAAATCCTGCAATACCAATATAATGCTGCATCTGGCGCAGATCCACGTACTGATTTATGAAAGGCGGAAATAAGCTCATAAAAATGATCGCCTCCTTTATCAAATGTTGCCATTTGATTACCTGAGGCTTGTTCAATAATGTCATTAGTAATAACATTATCTTCTGCCACTAAATCACCGCATAGCTCTATGAAATTTAATAGTTTACGGCCGTCACCATTAGCTAAACCAATCAATAATGTTCTGTTTTGCTCTGACAAGTTAAGCTGTAACTTACCAAGTCCTAATTCAGTATCGGTTAATGCTCTATCCACCAACTCAATCAAATCATCAGGTTCAATTGCTTTAAGAATATATACTCGGGCACGGGATAAAATAGCGTTGTTTAATTCAAATGACGGATTTTCTGTTGTTGCGCCAATGAAGCTAACCGTGCCGTCTTCAATAAAAGGCAAAAATGCATCTTGCTGACCTTTATTAAAACGATGAACTTCATCAACAAATAATACGGTTTTTTTTCCAGTTTGTTGTAGACGCTCTTTAGCACGTTCTACTGTGGCTCTAATTTCTTTCACACCCGCACTAATGGCTGAAAGCTTTTCAACTTCTGCATCACAGTATTGAGCGATTAACTCGGCAAGTGTCGTCTTACCTGTACCTGGCGGCCCCCATAAAATCATCGAATGACAACGTTTGCCTTCAATCATTTTACGAATAGCTTTACCTTCCCCGACCAAATGTTGTTGCCCAACATATTGTTCTAAGGTTAATGGCCGCATTCTTGCGGCTAACGGTTTTGTATCGGCAGGTGAAAAATCAAAACCTATATTAGAATGCTGAGACAAAATACGTCCTATAGCCCCTGCGTAGCGTTATTTGGCCGCTGGTCGTCAATTTCAATATCTTTAGGAACCTCAAAGTCAAAGTTAACATCGAGTCCCTTTTTAAACTTTTGTTTCTTTAATGCATAAGAACTAGTTTGTTGAGTACGGTCGGTAATAACAATTTCATTCAACATAAAGTCGTCAAAGTAGATAGTCAGTTGGCTAACTTGTGAGTTATTTTCATCTTTTGGTTTTACTAAAAAACCAGACTCTAATTTAGTAATACTAAATTTATTCCATACTTCATCTTGTTGTGAAACAAGCAAAGCAAATGGCGTTGTTGCAACCGCATCTTCAGCATCAAAAATAGACACTTGCTCTAAAAACGGATTGAACCACCAAAGCGTTTTGCCATTTGACATTAATAACTCTTCTTCTGGCTCTACAATTTGCCAAACAAATTTCCCCGGTTGTTTAAATACTAACTTACCCGATGCGCTGTGTAATAAGTTCTGATCTGTGTCTTTTACTTGCTGATTAAACTCTGCAGTAAAACCATCGTAGTCAGATAATAGCTTTCTAAGTTCGGTTTCTACAGGCTCCGCAACAAGCGAAAAACTGCTGATAAAAGCAAACATTGACACTAATTTTAATATTTTCATTTATTCAAACTCTTCTTCAGTGTTTTTAACTGGTGGTGGCGCTAAAACTTCACGTCCACCGTTATTTGCAGCTCTACTTACAATGCCCATGGTTTCCATTAGCTCAACAATACGAGCTGAACGGTTATAACCAATACGCAATTTACGTTGAATACTTGAGATTGAAACTTTACGAGTTTCGGTAACAAAAGCTACAGCCTCGTCAAATACTGGATCTATTTCTTCACCTTCAGCCGCTTCTGCAGCTTCACCTGGTAACATGTTCTCATCTGTCATTTCACCTTGCAGTATTTCAGCAACATAATTTGGTTTAGCTTTAGATTTCCAATCTTTTACTACCGCATGAACTTCATGATCGTCGACAAATGCACCATGTACGCGTGTTGGAACCCCAGAACCAGGTGGTAAATAAAGCATGTCACCCATGCCTAATAGATTCTCAGCACCTTGTTGATCTAAGATAGTTCTAGAGTCAATTTTAGAGGACACTTGGAACGCCATTCTGGTTGGAATGTTGGCTTTGATTAAACCGGTGATAACATCAACTGATGGACGTTGAGTTGCTAATATTAAGTGGATACCAGCGGCACGTGCTTTTTGTGCAATACGGGCAATCAATTCTTCTACTTTTTTGCCGACTATCATCATCATATCGGCAAATTCATCAATAACGACAACAATAGCAGGTAGTTTTTCAAGTGCAGGTTGACGGTCTGACATTTGGTCAGCTTTAACCCAAAGTGGATCTAAAATTGGTGTTCCGTTTTCTATCGCCTCTGCTACTTTTGCGTTATAGCCTTTTAAGTTACGCACGCCTAACGCAGACATCAACTTATAACGACGTTCCATTTCACCAACACACCAACGTAATGCGTTTGCGGCCTCTTTCATGTCAGTTACTACTTCAGACAGAAGATGCGGGATACCTTCGTAAACCGACAGTTCCAACATCTTAGGATCTATCATTATCAAACGTACATCTTCAGGTGTCGATTTATACAACAAGCTAATGATCATTGTATTTACACCAACAGACTTACCTGAACCAGTTGTTCCCGCTACTAATAAATGTGGCATTTTCGCTAAATCAACCGTCACCGCTTTACCTGCAATGTCCTTACCTAACACCATAGTTAATGGTGATGCCGAGTTTTGGAAACCCGCACTGTTCATCACTTCTGACAATCTAACTATTTGACGATGTTTATTTGGTAATTCCAAACCAATAAATGATTTCCCCGGAATAACTTCTACAACACGCACACTTAACGCAGACAATGAACGAGCCAAGTCTTTTGATAATGTAGTAATTTTACTTACTTTAATACCTGGTGCTAAATCTAGCTCAAAACGTGTAATAACAGGACCTGGAAATACTCCAACAACTTTAGCCTGGATATTAAAGTCTAATAACTTTGCTTCAACTAATCTTGAAACCGCATCTAACTCTTCTTGTGATACTGGATTTTCTACTTTATCAGGACGGTCCAATAAGTCGATTGACGGTAAAACAATAGGTTGTATTTCACGTACTAACGGCGGTAAACCTTCACTCGCTGATGTATCGCGCTGTGGCGTTAACTTATTCGCCGCTTGCATGCCATCTAATGCCCCTTTAATGTCATCATCATGCAATGCGTCATCAACCCCTGAATACGTTGGTTGTTGCTCAAATTCATCAAATGATATTGGCATATCATCATCTAGTGATACTTGTTTTACTGCCCCGGCAATACTTGGTGTAACACTTACTGCTTCTAAATGTCCATCAACCATACCAGCCGCTTGAGAGTCTTCGATGGCTATTTCATTATCATCTATTAATAGAGGAGCAGGAGAAATTATATTGTCTTCTTTTGCTTCTGTAGCACCAAAGAATTGATTTAATAACGATTGAGACTGACCATCGTCTAATTTATCAGGTATTGAAATTGATGGGATTTCATCAGGAGATACAGGTGACTTAATAAGTTCTTCTGCTAACTTGTCACTGGCCTTGTGAGTGTTTCTCTGAGCTTTTACGGCTCGAGAGCTTTGGATTTTATCGCGAAACTTAGAATATAAGGTGTAACAGAGCATTAATGTGTATTTACCCAATCCATCAATTACACGTATCCAAGAGATCCCCGTCATTAAGGTAATACCAATAAGTACAAACACTAATAATACTAAGGTAGTGCCTGTAAAACCGATAACAGGCAGCAATAAATACGCGATTACATCGCCAATAATACCGCCAGAGGAAAAGTAGTATATATCATCAAAATTTATACTGCTTAAGGCTGAGCTACCAATAATAAATAACAATATG
The DNA here is from genome assembly GCA_034111705.1 of Psychrosphaera sp. Taxonomy (GTDB): domain Bacteria; phylum Pseudomonadota; class Gammaproteobacteria; order Enterobacterales; family Alteromonadaceae; genus Psychrosphaera. The sequence continues at coordinate 10,723 of JAWUWS010000020.1, read as the reverse complement.
CCAATTAAGCGTAACCCTAATGCTAAGTAATCGATTTCGATTAAGTTATGAAACTTACGAAATAATAACCAACCAATCAATGAAACGGCCACTGGAACAAAAAAAGCTAGCCACCCCAAAGTAAATAACAAAATATCAGACAGCCAAGCACCAAATGCTCCCCCACCATTCTTTATTAATTCGTAGTTGCCTGTTTTACTCCAACTAGGATCAGCCGGGTCAAAGGTAAACAGAGTGATCAATATGAATATCGCGATAAGCCCAGCTATAAATAAGCCTGCTTCTAATAGTCGCTGAAATCCATTTAACATATTCGGTTGGTTGTCTGTCAAAATATACTCCGCACTCAATTTTTTGCGTTTATATGAAATATTCATTTGAGGCCGCAAAACTTTACCAAATTTACGGATAAGAATCATTGCGTTTATGCTGTTTTACACAATTATTTGCTTATTATCTTATTGAATTCATTCGATGTTCAAATATTAATCGGGATTGCGGTATTCGTCTTTACTTCTTCCATCACCACATATGTCCGACTTGCACTAACCGAAGGCAGCCTTAATAAGGTATCACCTAATAATTTTCGATACGACGCCATGTTTTTAACTCGAGTCTTTAATAAATAATCAAAGCTACCAGAAACTAGGTGGCATTCTAATATTTCATCAAATGAGCTAACTGATTCTGAAAATTCAGAAAAAACATCCTGTGCGGTTTTCTCTAACGTAATTTCAACAAAAACCAATAATGAAGCACCAACATTTTCAGCATTAACAACGGCCTTATAACCTTCTATAACACCTTGTTTTTCAAGCCGTTTTACTCGCTCCAAACATGGTGTTGGACTTAAGCCCACACGTTTAGATAAATCTACGTTAGAAATCCGTCCATTTCTTTGCAACTCAACTAAAATATTCTTATCAATTCTATCTAGCGATTTATTCATTTAACGACTCAATTAACACCACATAACAGAATAATATCCTGTATATGGCAAAAATACAGTATTTAATATTTTTAACTTCCACATATACTCGCATAAAATAAAATGCACAGACATTATGTATTGTGGCTTATAAACAACATGAAAAAGGTAACTTAAAATGATCGTTGGCGTACCTAAAGAAATTAAAAACCATGAATATCGTGTAGGTCTTACTCCTGCCTCTGCAAAAGAATTTGTTGCTCATGGGCATCAAGTAATTGTTGAAACAAACGCAGGTAGTGCAATTGGTTTCACTGATGCACAATATACAGAAGCTGGCGCAACTATTCTTTCAACTGCTGCTGATGTATTTGCTCAAGCTGAAATGATAGTTTAAGTAAAAGAGCCACAACCTAACGAATGTAAAATGTTGCGTGAAGGTCAAACGTTATATAGTTATCTTCATTTGGCACCAGATCCTACACAAACTGAATTGTTAGTTGCTTCAGGCTCTACTTGTATCGCTTACGAAAACGTAACGGATCACACTGGCGGATTACCTCTACTTGCTCCTATGAGTGAAGTTGCAGGCCGTATGTCTATTCAAGCTGGTGCACATAATTTAGAAAAAGCACAAGGCGGCAGTGGCACTTTATTAGGTGGCGTACCGGGTGTTGCTCCAGCTAAAGTATTAGTGTTAGGTGGTGGTGTTGTTGGTACAAACGCAGCTAAGATGGCTGTTGGTATGGGCGCAGAAGTAACCATTTTAGATCGTTCTTTACCTCGTTTACGCCAACTAGATGATATCTTCAATGGTCGTGTAAAAACAGTATTCTCTACTGTTGATGCAATTGAAGAATACAGTGCAAACGCTGACTTAGTTATTGGTGCAGTATTAATTCCAGGTGCAGCTGCGCCTAAATTAATTAACAAAACACACATCGCTAATATGAAGCCAGGTTCTGTGGTAGTTGACGTTGCAATTGACCAAGGTGGTTGTTTTGAAACAGCAAAAGCAACAACTCACCAAGAGCCTACTTATATAATTGATGATGTTGTTCACTACTGTGTAGCTAATATGCCAGGTGGTGTTGCACGTACTTCAACTATTGCATTAAACAACGCAACATTACCATTTGGTTTAGCATTAGCTAACAAAGGCCCTAAACAAGCGATGTTAGAAGACCAACACTTGTTAAATGGTCTTAATGTTCATAAAGGCAAAGTAACCTATAAAGCCGTTGTTGATGCGTTAGGTGATTCACTTAACTTAGAATACATGGATGCTACAGCAGCACTAGAGCTGTAAGCTGTAAGCTGTAAGCTGTAAGCTGTAAGCTGTAAGCTGTAAGCTGTAAGCTGTAAGCTGTAAGCTGTAAGCTGTAAGCTGTAAGCTGTAAGTAGTATTAAAATCCCGTTTGTTTATGCAAACGGGATTTTTTTATGTTTATAACTTTGAATGTGTTTTCAAATAAGAGAGACCGTTGTCGATTTATGTGCCTCAATGAAAAATAGCCATAAAAAAACAGGTTATATAAACCTGTTCTTTTTCTGACTATAAGCTATTGCTTTTAATCTTGATCATCAACAAATTCTGGCTCGATGTCGTCTTCATCGAACTCTGGCTCTTGGATAATACGAATACCAGATTTAGCAATAATCTCAATATAAAATGCAGTCGCACCACCTTCAACAGCAGTATCAATAGATTTATTGATTTCACTTAAACGTATTACTTCTGCCGTATCTTGAGCTAAACCAAATTTAACATCAAAGTCCCAAAAATCTGCATCTCTAGGCAGTTTTTTGTTACGTTCTCTTCTTAGATATTTTTTAACATCATGTTTAACAGAATCAACCATACGAGCTGGGTTGATTTTTTCGTGGATAAGTTCAAATGTTTTTTTCATGATATTCCTAATAAAACTAACGGCCAGAGTAAGTCTGACGAATTGCGTGCATGATACGCGAATAAATTATAAAAGGCATGGCTTTCCATACCTAAACTGCATTCAATATAACAATCGATTGTTATATTGTTATTAAATTTGCTATTTAACGCCTAACTCTCGTAAACGCTCCTGTAAATAGCCATCTGCGGTGTAACGTTCTGATAACACCACCTCAGCTTTAGGATGTAAAAACAAGGGTAAAGAGATACGTGATTTAGTTTTGTCTTGGCCTTCCGGATTGATCACCCGATGGATGGTTGACGGGTAATAGCCACCTGATGCTTCTTGTAACATGTCACCTATATTTACAATTAAACAACCAAAATCACCAGGTACATCATACCAAGAACCATCTTTTAATTGGACTTGTAATCCACTTGCATTCGCTGCAGGTAAAATAGTTAACAAGTTAATATCGCCATGAGCTGCCGCTCTAATCGCACCTAATTCTTCATCGCCGGTAATTGGTGGGTAATGCAAAATACGTAATAAAGTACGCTGACTTTGAGCAATCATTTCAGACAAAGCAATTGAGAATTTTTCCGATACATCCACTGGTGAATATTTCTCTACCCAATCTAACAAGGTAGCGGCTAAAGTATTAGCTTGTTCGTAATAGTCGGCAAGTTGTTGCTTTAACTCAGCAGGTACCTGACCCCAAGGGTAATAATGAAAATATTCTTTAATATCTTTTAAGCTATTACCTTTAGCGGTTTCAGAAACGGTAGTTGGAAAAAATCCATCTTGTGTTTCCACATTAAATTCATATTTGTACTTGTCATCAGATGCGAAGAAACCAGCCCAATTTGCATAAATAGATTCAAGTAATTGCTTTTGAATAGGATGATTTTTTAATACACCGAACCCAGTTTCATGTAATGAAGCCACAAACTCTTGAGCGGCATTTTCAGCAGTAAAATCAACAACAGATAACATAATATTTCCCCCAACTAAATTAACAGCGGAATTATAAAGGTTAATAGCAAAAAAGTAACATTTATTATGACAATCTAATAACAGATAACACAAATGTAATATAAATGAGCTAATGAATAAAAAAGCAGAATATAAAATATATATTCTGCTTTAAAATTTAAACTTAACTGTTAAGTCGATAGGAGCAAAATAGCTCTATTAACTATGTACTAGTTTTGTTCTAATTTATCTTGTGTTCTCAATTCAAAATCAGATGCATCATGACGTTCATGTAATTGTTGGTCTAATTCACCCCAGATTCTATTTACTTTAATGCCACGTTTAACTGCATCGCGTTCAGCTATTTGCTCTGCCCACCTAACTACATTTTTATACGATTTTACATCTAAAAATTCAGCCGCTTCATAAAGATCGCCACGAACTAATACACCATACCAAGGCCAAATTGCCATATCTGCGATAGTGTAATCGTCACCGCACATAAATTGATTGTCGGCTAAATGTTTATCTAACACATCAAGTTGGCGTTTAACTTCCATAGTGAATCGTTCAATTGGATATTCAAACTTCTCTGGTGCATATGCATAGAAATGTCCAAAACCACCACCTAAAAACGGGCCGCTGCCTACTTGCCAAAACAACCAAGATAAACATTGAGCTTTAGCTACCGGCTCTGTCGGTAAAAATGCATTAAACTTCTCAGCCAAGTGTAGCAAGATAGCTCCAGATTCAAAGATAGGCGTATTATCGCCTGTACTATTGTCCATTAACGCTGGAATTTTAGAGTTCGGGTTCACATCAACAAAGCCAGAACCGAATTGATCCCCGTTAAAAATATTAACAAGGTACGAATCGTATTCAGCCCCTTTGATTCCTGCAGCCAATAACTCTTCAAACATTATCGTTACTTTAACGCCATTGGGTGTGGCTAAAGAATATAACTGAAATGGGTGTTTTCCCTGAGTTAAATGCTTCTCGTGTGTAGCGCCAGATATAGGACGATTTATATTGGCAAACTTACCGCCATTTTCACTATTCCATTTCCATACTTTTTCTGGTGTATATGTATTATCTGCCATTATAAAAATCCTAATTGATATGCATTTGTGTACTGATGTTAATGAGGGTAAAACAAGAGAGTTCAAGTAAAGCATGAGTAAAGTAAATTGCATTAATTATGCAAAATTAATTTAATAACAGTCGTAATTTATATGAAATTATTTTCAACAAACAACGGTCATTAATTCCCTTAAATGTACAACTTTTCTAAATAAATCCAATTATTTACAGCCAATGATTACAGCTTAGTGAACAATTACAAAGTAAAGTGTTCAAAAACAAAACGGTTAAGTTAATTAACGAACAAACCTAGTACACACTAAATACTGGTGACCGAGGATAATAAAATAAAAAGTGAACATTCCTAGTTAATAAGGTCTTATCTTTGAATATCTACAAACCTCATTACATGACCGTAAGTTTTTAGCTATAACAACACCATTAAATTAAACGTTTTTTAGCCTAATTATAAATAAGCACTGTTCTCTACATCCCTCTCCAATCATTATTCTTTCCACCCACTATCCAGCCAATCAAACATCAGTAGACTGTAGTTTACGCTTAGTAATAACTGTTTCTCTTGTTCGGGCAAGTCGTACTTCAACCAAATGGTTGGTTTTTCCGCAAAGGAAAGTGCAGAGCTTTGTTGAATGTGATTTGATATTTTTAATCCACTATTTAATGAATGTTGATAGTAAGACGTATCTTCAACTTTCTTTATCTTTCTCTGTGAATCAACTAACGCGGATACATTTGTTAATTTATAAAGTCGATTTTTACTGGTTAACATTGCATTAAACTTTTGTTGAAAAGGCGCAACCAGTGTTAATTTCCAATTTCTATCATTATGACTAATTGTACAAATTAAACTTGTCTTTGCTCTTTTAATATCACCTTTTACTGATAAAATATTTAACTCGCCCTCTTTGCTGGTTATTGTTTTTTTATCAATAGATTGAGACAAAATATCACATTGGCTTACTGCAATTAATTCATTTTGCTTTTGTAGCTCAAATGAAAAGTGCTGAATTCGATTGATCTCAAACTCATCAATGATGAAAGACACTTCGTCGGTGAAGTGCTTTGTAATACTACTATCTTCAACAAAGGTTTCTGTTGTTTTGCTAGCGGTTCGTTTTGTATTTTCAACGGAATACGTTCCTAACGTTTTATTAAAAACAGCATTGAAGAACGTCAAGCTTGGCGTGTTTAACAAGATCACTTCTGAGTCTTGCTTAAATTCAGAGGTTACGGGTATTGTTTTTTGTATTGATGCACAAGAACTCAACAAAGGTAATAACAAGGCCAGTTTATAAAAATTTTTAATCATCTATTACTCTTTAATATTTATTAGCATTAATCATATTAGCTTTAATCGTTTGACTTACGTTCCCGTATGTATTCTACCAGCTTAAACTTACCTGTCTAAATTTACGAGCTCACGGTCTTCATACTAAAATTTTATATTACAAAAATGTATAACAACTGACTAACAAACTAACAGGTGTTTTAACCTGGAACAATAAGTTTAAATAGGATAAATCCTCACTTCTTTTGGCAAGCGCTATGTTTTAATAATGCTTGCAGGTAAACTACAAAAACTTAGGTTCAAATCATATATTAGGAAAAAAATTGAGCTTTTCATTTGAAACTACCTTCGTACTAGACAAAGCCTTTTATCAAGAGTGTTATGACCAATCGGCAAATAAACTCACAGGACTAAAAGCTTATATCAAGGCTATTTTTCTTCTTATTTTAGGTTTTGCCACTTCAGCATTTGGTCAATTAGGCCATCTATCAATGTTTATTATTGTCTTATCTATTGTTGAAGCCATGAGTATTTATTGGCAACAAACATGGTGGGTCTGGCGTCAGTTGATATCTAAAGAATCAAACTCTCAAGTAACATTAAATATTGATGAACAAGGTATTAAAACTAAAACGACTTATCATCAATTAGAGTTAAATTGGTCAATTATTCATAAAATAGAACTAACCGAAAAAGGCGGTATATTTCATTACGATAAAGGTCGTTATTACCTAAGTTTTTCCTACTTATCTGAATCCGCTATCGACTATGTAAAGTCACATATTGAATAATACTCTTGTGCTTCAATTTTAATAGGTAAACACTTTAGTGTTTACCTATCCACACCTTTTATTCGTGTTTCTTTATTAGAGGCAGCTTATTAAGCTTCACCCCTTGGTGGACGTCTTCCGCTCATGTTACATGAGTTACTATCGCACTGTTTACACAACCTTGCTCTGCTTGAAAACATCCTACGAACTTATTTTTACCTGGAGCGTCAGCGTAATAATAGCCAAATTGCTCAACAATTGTATTTACATAACTTATTTAAATGCAGTCCCTAAAACAGATTAAACTAAACACGGTTAATAAAAATGCTTACTTAATAGATAAGATCACAAAATAAGACTAATGGCTTACAGACTTAGTTCCATTTACTTAGTTCCATTTACTTAGTTCTAGTACTAGCAAGTCATCGAGCTTAATAGTTAGAAATGAACTCCAATATTCTTAAAAGCATTCAGATAATGCCAATACCCAATCAACAAACTTTTGAGATAAAGCATTACATTATAACTATAATATAGTTGAATAATAAAAAAGCTAAATATAGATTAATAGTTTATAATTCATAACTTTAGCATTGTGGACTTATTATTCATAAAGCTAGAATCAATACAAAAAAAAGATAAACGGGTTGGTAGGGGTAACAATATGAATAAACACATTTCAACTAACCGTATTTTGAATAGTAATAGGTTCTTTATTTTATTAATGCTTTTGAGTAATTTAGCCTCCGCTAATAACAGCCCATCTAAAGCTACGCCTATAAATAATACAAACGCTAATCACCTTATTGATGATATAAAAAAACACAAGATTGATATCTTACAAAATAAAGAACAAATAAAAGAGGTGTTTGAAAGTACTAAGAGTCAAAGTTTAAGTATTCTACATTTTGAAGCTGCCGCATGGTACGCAGAGTTACTTTTCAGGCAAGAAAAGTATGATGAACTAAATGAACATATAAATAATTATCTAAATAATAGTTCTCTACCAAAGTATCCAATCTCATACTTGCGCTTTTTAAGTTCTAAATTAAAGTACCTTTCGGAAATAGGTGATTTACCTCCATCTCAAAAATTAGCAAAACAATTAGAGTTACAGCTTTCAGTCCACACCTCAGAAGAAAAAATCATTATTTTACGAGCTCTTGCCTATCATTACACGGCAGTTGATGACTTAACCAAAACACTTAATGTTGCGGCCAAAGGATTAGAACTGGCAGTTGAGGCTGGTAGTGACGGCCATCAAGCTTTTTTTCTAAGAAAGATTGCCGATGCTTACTATTTCTTAGATGAAAAAGATAAAGGATTAGATTATGCAGTAAAGGCGGTAGTTACCTATGAAAAAACTAACGATGGACTCCTTACCGCAAAAGCTCATTGGAGTTTGGGAAATGCATATCTGCAAGAGCAAGAGACAAATACGGCTCTTGAGTATTTGAATAAAGCCTTAACCTATTTCAAATCCGTTAATATGCAAAAAGGTCTCATCTTCTCACAATACTCGATAGCGAATATTTTAGCTGATCAAGGTGACTACGCTAAAGCAATAACAATAGCCAACGACAATATCCTACAAGCTAAAACTGCAAAAGTGTTTGATATGCAACTTGCCTCAATGATTTTATTAAACGATATTTACGTAAATCAAACTTTATATGACAAAGCAAATGCAGTAAATGATCAAGTATTTTTGATTTTTGATAAGTTTAGTCGAAGTGTTTACAAGTCCGATTTTTTAGGTAAACGTTACCAATTAAAACGCCAACTTGGATATATTGATGAAGCCTTAGAAGCCATCGAAAAACAATTATTTTACGCCAAAAAACATTTAGAGGCGATGAGCGAAAGTAATATAAAAGCGTTGCAAATCAAATTTGAGGTTAAAGAAAAGGAAGATGAAATATTACGTCTCGCACACGAGAATAATATTAGTGAATTAAAAGCAAAAGAAGAATATCAACAAAAAGTTATTTGGCGTCTTATTACTGCTATCACGTTAATTTTAGTTATTGTTTCATTGTTTTTATTTTATAAACAAGTTCGTCAACGTAGAAAATATCACTCTCTTGCATCCACAGATTATTTAACCGGCAGCTTAAATAGGCGAGGTATTATGAAAGTGGCTGAGAAAAAACTGCATAAAAAAGAACTAACTGTCGCTATTGTAGACTTAGATAATTTCAAAAGAATAAATGACCAATTTGGTCACGATGTAGGAGATTTAATTCTCATTGCATTCGCTCACGCTGCAAAACAAACATTACGAGACTCTGACGAGTTTGGTCGCTATGGTGGTGAAGAGTGGTTATTTATTTTAAGTGCAACGCAAGCACCGTCTCTGCAACGTATATTTGATCGATTAACTGAACATTTCACAAACAACTGCAAAAACATCAAAACTATGTACCCTTCTATTGATTGGAATATAACATTTAGTATGGGCGCAGCTATTAGTGCTTCTAGCAATAATAGTCTTGATGAATTAATTAAAAATGCCGATAAGCTTCTTTATCAAGCTAAAGAGAATGGTCGTAATCAATTAATTGTTGGTTGATTATTTAAATCGCAATCTTGAAGCTGTAAATTTTATTTTGAAATTAATGGGATAAAACCATGTTTTTCTTGGCTAGGTATATTTAGGCATTCTAACCTCCTCTGTATAATGAGACGATGTCTACAAAAGTGGGGGGAAGATCATTGTCCGTTTAAATGCCTTGTTATGTAACTATTTACTCAAGTGTTTGATAGCTAATGGATATTTTTGTTTAACTGTATCTTCAGTTAACTCTGTTACCATTTTAGAACAAAGCTCTCCTTGTTCAGCTTTACTCATTTTATTAAATAGGATAATTCTATGTCTAGAAGTTTTCTGAGCTACGGCTAATAACTCATTGACCTCATTTTCTGGAGTAAGTTCAAGGCCGCTTAATAAGCTGGTAACGATTGTATTATTTCGATTCATCCAATCATCGGTTGCTCTAGAAAAAGTCTCTTTCATTTCTGGAGCATACTTACTGCACATGAATTTATATACATCTACTTCTTTGAGATAACCAAACAAAATCCCAACGGCTTCACCTTCATTTTCAGCATCAACGGTTGAATTAGCGCTAGCAAAATATGAAATTGAGATTAACACCAAAAATATAAATATTCTCATACGTGACCTAGGTACATAACGCCCAGCTAATGGGCAAATAATTGTTGGCTAAAATAAGCGACGCAGGAGCAAAAGCCAACTTTTATTTGTCCTGTTAAGCGCCTTGTTATGTGTAAATTACTCTAACTCACCGAACTCCCAATCTGCATTCACATGTATTCGTTGTGCGAACGAGTTTGGTTGCAGACTAGTTAACTCATTGATAGTTGGATCATCACTCGTTAAGTGACCAGCACCAATAAGATGCGGTTCCGAAGTATCTGGGCAGTTATCATCTTCTCAAAAGAATTGCCAATAACCATCAGGATCTCTGATGCCAACAAATACGGGTGATTCCTTTTTAAAAATATGAGGGCAAATATACACCCCATAATTGTCATTAAACTCCATACTTTCCTTTACACATAACAATTTAATCAGAGGACGATTGCCTAAGTTTCTGACAACGCCGTTCCCCTTATTTATTTCCACTATTAATATCAAACCTCTACAACATTTACCACACCTTTGTTACGTATCAACTCGGTTTTTTGTGATCCCCCAAGGATGGGCATTGTTCCTGTTTTCTTGACTTGGTAGGAAATCCATAAA
>JAWUWS010000019.1:0-10526 GCA_034111705.1 Psychrosphaera sp. | reverse complement strand
ACACGTTATTTTGAATTATTATTTTAGGAGTCAGCCTTGGCTAACATAAAGTCTGCTAAGAAACGCGTTATAACTTCTGAACAGAGCCGTCGTCACAACGCAAGCCGTCGCTCTATGATGCGTACTTACATGAAAAAAGTAGTTGCAGCAATTGCTGCTGGTCAAAAAACTGAAGCACAAGAAGCATTCGTTGCTTTGGTTCCAGTTCTAGATCGTTATGCTACTAAAGGTCTTATTCACAAAAATAAAGCTGCTCGTCATAAGAGCCGTTTTAATGCTCAAATCAAAGCTCTTTAATATAAAGCGCTTTAATTTAAGTTTGTTATAAGAATATATTAAAAACCGAAATGGTTCGCCATTTCGGTTTTTTTGTATATAAAATTCACTATTAGATGCGATTTTGTACTACAAGGTGAATTAATACACGACTAAAACATTAAATACAGCTGCCGCTGCCATCATCAAAAAGGTAAGCAAACCGCCCACAAATCTAGGTGTTGAACTGCCTGCACTTTTACTTAATCCCATTACATGTAAAATACGCCCTAAAAACAACATAGAACCAAGTACATGTAAAATCCACATTTGCACACCGTTTAATTCTAGTAATAGTAATAAGAAAAGTGCCATTGGTACATATTCTGAAAAGTTACCATGTACACGAATTGCTCTATGCAGCTCACGTTCTTCGCCGTGTCCTATACCTACCTGATACTTACGACGTAAGATGATCACTTTAAATGACAATGCCACATAAAATAAGCCCAGTATACCAGCGTAAAACGCTGTAAATTCAACATTCATTGTTATTGCCTTTTATTTTTATAAACCCAATTGAGTATTGAGTTGTAATGATAAAACAAAAAAGCCCACATCAATTGCTTGCGTGGGCTTCTTATTAGATAAGTAAGTTAACTAACCTAAGATAGAGGCTAACTTAGCGCTAATATCTTCAACCGGTTTAGTACCTTCGATTGTTGTAAAGCTTGTATTACCCGCGTCAGCTTCCGCTTTATAATACGCAACTAAAGGCTGAGTTTGCTCATGGTACACACCTAAGCGTTTACGAACAGTCTCTTCTTTATCGTCATCACGGATCATTAAGTCTTCGCCTGTTACATCATCTTTACCTTCCACTTTTGGTGGATTATAAACAACATGATAAACACGACCAGAACCTGGATGAACTCGACGACCTGACATACGACCGACTATTACTTCATCAGGTACGTCAAACTCTAAGCAGTGATCAACAGTAATACTGTTCTCTTTCATAGCATCTGCTTGAGGAATAGTACGAGGGAAACCATCTAACAAAAAGCCATTAACACAATCGGCTTTAGTAATACGCTCTTTTACTAATCCAATAATGAGCTCATCAGATACTAATTGACCGGCATCCATTACTTTTTTAGCTTCTATTCCCAAAGGCGTCCCTTCTTTAATAGCAGCACGTAACATGTCACCTGTTGATATTTGTGGGATCCCATATTTATTCATTAAGAATTGAGCTTGTGTCCCCTTACCTGCGCCCGGTGCGCCTAGTAAAATTATCCGCATGGATATGTCCTCAGATTGATAGTTTTTAGAAATCTTTATATTGTCGGGAATATTGTCATATTACAAAACGTATGACAACTAGAGTTGATTAGCAACCGACTAAAGTCTAACTGTTTTATTAAAAATTTGTAAAAAAAAGAGAGCCGAAGCTCTCTTTTAAATAAAACTGACTATTATTCAGCCAAATATTTATTTTTACTAGACAATAATTCTCAGGTCTACTTTGTTAATGACAACATCAAATCATTCATACGTTTTATAAACGAACCTGGATCTGTCATGGTTCCACGTTCTGCCAATGTAGCTTGGTCTAATAAAACTTCAACCCATTGTTTGTATTGTTCTTCATCTTGTACTTGGTCAATATGTTTCACTAGTGCGTGTTCCATATTCACTTCAAATACAGGTTTAACATCTGGAACTGGTTGTCCCATTTGTTTCATCATCTCAATCATTTGTGAACTCATGTCTGAGCTATCAGTCACAATACACGCTGGAGAATCAGTTAAACGATGTGAAACTTTCACCTCTTTTACGTCTGCAGAAAGAACACCTTTCATTCTAGCGACTGAAGATTCAAATGTTTTATCTGCATCTTCCTGGGCTTTCTTAGTTTCTTCGTCATCCAAATCACCAAGATCTAAGTCACCACGAGTAACCGATACTAACGATTTACCGTCAAAGTCGTTTAGGTGTGATAATAACCACTCATCGATACGGTCATACATAAGTACAACTTCAATCCCTTTTTTACGGAATATTTCAAGTGATGGATTATTCTTAGCCGCTTCATACGAGTCAGCAACAATATAATAAATCTTATCTTGGCCTTCTTTCATACGCTCAACATAGTCAGCAAAGCCAACTGATTGAGTAGCACTGTCAGTATCTGTTGAAGCAAAACGTAATAATTTAGCAATCGCTTCTTTATTTACCATATCTTCTGCTGGACCTTCTTTTAGCACTTGGCCAAATTCGTCCCAGAATACTTGATAATTTTCTTTATCGTTTTTGCCCATACGGTCTAACATCTTCAATACGCGTGATGTACAACCTTTACGTAACGCTTGCGTTATCTTGTTGTCTTGTAGAATTTCACGAGATACATTTAACGGTAAGTCGTTTGAGTCAACTAAGCCTTTAACAAAGCGTAAGTACGTTGGCATAAACTGTTCAGCGTCATCCATAATGAATACACGTTGTACATATAATTTAAGGCCATGTTGTTTATCACGGTTCCATAAATCAAAAGGTGCTTTTTTAGGGATATACAACAATGACGTGTATTCGCTTTTACCTTCAACTTTGTTGTGTGCCCAAGTCATAGGATCGTCAAAGTCATGGCTGATATGCTTATAGAACTCTTGGTAATCTTTATCTTCTAACTCAGATTTGTCTAAGGTCCAAAGTGCGTCAGCTTTATTGATAACTTCCCATTCACCTGGAATAGCAGCAACTTTTTCGCCGTCTTCGCTTTCACTTTCTGGAATTTCATTTTTCCACATTTCTACTGGTGTAGAGATATGGTCTGAGTATTTTTTGATGATTTCACGTAATTTCCAGTCACTAGCAAATTCTTTTTCTTCATCAGATAAGAATAAAGTAATTTCAGTACCACGGTTTTCTTTGCTGATAGTCTCTAGAGTGAAATCGCCCTCGCCTTCACTCGTCCATTCAACGCCAGATGATGCATCAGCACCGGCTTTACGTGAACGTACAACTACTTTTTTAGCAACGATAAATGCTGAGTAAAAACCAACACCAAATTGACCAATTAGCTGTGAATCTTTAGCGTTGTCGCCAGATAGGTTTTGGAAGAAGTCGGCAGTACCAGATTTAGCGATTGTACCTAAATGCTCAGCAGCTTCTTCTTGAGTCATACCAATACCATTATCATCTATAGTGATGGTATTTTTTTCTTCGTCAAAGCTAACGCGTACACGTAAGTGACCGTCACCTTCGTATAAATCATTATTCGACAAAGCTTCAAAACGTAATTTATCTGAAGCATCCGCCGCGTTTGAAATGAGTTCGCGCAAAAAGATCTCTTTATTTGAATATAGAGAGTGGATCATCAGTTGTAATAATTGTTTTACTTCGGTTTGGAAGCCGTGAGTTTGTTTACCTTGAGCAGCTGTTTTAGCCATCTGTAAATCTCCTGTATTAATGTGTATCAAATTCGGTTTGAACTACCGAAACGTTGGTAACTTAATAGGAGCGTATATTTGAAAATCAAGGGAGGGAGTAAAGATAAGGGAGTTATTTTTATAATATAACCACCTTATGACTTTAAATTTGGAACATTACTCAGTTAAAACTGTTTACGTCCCATTAATGCATGGGTAATTGTTGAACTATCCACCATTTCTAATTCGCCACCAACTGGAATACCGTGTGCGATTCGAGTGATGGAAATATTATGAGATTTACAAATATCAGCAATGTAGTGTGATGTTGCTTCACCTTCTACACTAGGGTTTAACGCAAGAATAACTTCACTAACGTGACCATTTTCTAACATTTTCTCTAACTGAAATAAGCCAATCTCACTTGGTCCAACACCGTCAATAGGTGATAAACAACCATGTAAAACAAAGTATCGACCGCTAAACTGGGCACTTTGCTCTACTGCAGCTAGGTCAGATGCACTTTCGACAATACATAAAGTACCGTCGATGGCTCGTTTGGCATTTTGGCAAATACCGCACAATTCTAACTCGGTGTAATTTCGACACTCTGAACATTGACCAATATTGTCCATCGAATCAATTAATACGGCCGCTAATTCTTTACCCGCTTGACGCTTTCTTTGTAACAAGTGAAACGCCATACGTTGAGCCGTTTTAGGACCAACTCCAGGTAAACATTGTAACTGCTCTATCAGATTATCTAATAATGATGATTGGCTCATATTACCTGCTAATTAAAATGGTAGTTTCATACCTGGAGGCATGCCCATACCACCAGTTACCTTAGACATTTGTTCTTTGTTATTTTCTTCAACACGACGAACTGCATCGTTTATTGCCGCAGCAACTAAGTCTTCTAACATGTCTTTGTCGTCTTCCATTAAAGAGTCGTCAATATCAACACGTTTAACACTATGACTGCCCAACATAGTGACTTTTACAAGACCAGCGCCAGATTCACCAACGACTTCCATTTTAGCTAGGTCTTCTTGAACTTTAGCCATTTTATCTTGCATTGCTTGGGCTTGCTTCATGATGTTGCCCATTCCGCCTTTAAACATAATTTTTTCCTCATTTCTTAAATATTGATCTTTAAATATTGATCTTTAAATATTAATTTTAAATAGTGTTTTTAAATACTAATTTCATAGCCGTTAAATATGGGCTATTTCATAAAATACAAGACGATGCTTTTTTATATATAACGCTTGTATCTATAATGGTCTTATTGAGCCAGTAATAATTTTACCGTCAAATTCATTTAATAACGTCATAACCATAGCGTCTTTATTAATACTTTCTTCTGCTCTTTGTTGACGATTTTGATTGATATCTTTTTGTATTTCAGCAGGGGCATATTCTACCAAAGCGGCTTTATTAATAATAAATTCACACTCAGGAGCTAACCTCGACACAACCTCATTGAGTTCAGCTTCGGTTTTTTCATTTAATAAATGTGCAAATTCTTGTTTAACAGCAAGTTCAATATGATTACCGTTAATTTCTACCGCACCGTGCAATGCAAGTTGCCTTGCTCTTCCTGCTAAATCAGAACTCTCTATTAATGATGCCCAATTGTCTACCTGATGAGCAAACCTGACTTCTTCATGTTCCAAAGGCATTAGCTCTGCTTCTGATTCAAACACCTCAATTTCTGGCGTTATAGGCTGTTCTGCTTGCAATACTTCACTGCTTTTTACATCTACTAACAATGAATTAACTTGAGACGAATTCAAATCATTTTTTTTATTATCAACCGATTCCGGTGACGCTTGTTGATTTAAATTATTATCAAAACCTCGTGCAGCCAATATCGCCATTACTGGACTATCAAACCCACTATTTTTTACTACCAATTCAGGGCTTGTCTCTATAGGTGCAGGATTTATATCTATGGTATTTGATTGTTCAAACTTTTCAGCCAATGACTCTTCAACATCTAATAATACCGACGGCTCGACAACATCATTAATACTTTGAGATGGCTGACTATTTGGTCCTGTATCACTTAGCTCTGAGTTGATTGGCTCTAAATTATTTATTTCGCTCTGATAAGAGTCAGGAGATAAATGCTCAGAAGAAATAACTTTAGTCGTTTGATAAGCAGCTTCAGGATCAAAACCTTGACTTTGTGCCATGTCATTATAAAAGTTTTGTTGCGCTATTAATTCACTTTCGGTACCAGACTCAGTTAAATCACTGTCTAGGCTAGAAACCGTTTCTTTTGGGTGCTCTGAGCTATCCACACTTACGGAGCTTCCTTGACTAACAGAGTAGGATTTATCGTGTAAGTTATCACTTACATTCTCTGTAAGAACAGGTTCATTTGAAGGGTTAAGCGATTGACTGCTTAATGTATTCTTACTCGTTAAGGGAACTGTAAGGCTGGCTTCATTGTTTAAATCTATTTCAGAGTTTTTTTTTAAGGATAAATCCGTATCATTTGGCAATGTTAAACCAGAAAAGTCAGTCACTGGTTTAAATGCTAACAATCTTAAACAGATCATCTCAAAACTAGCATAAGGGTCTGCACTGATCTTTAAATCACGTTTACCTTGCAACAATATTTGATAATAAATTTGTATCACTTGAGGTGCGATTTGGGGAGAGACAGCTTTAATAAAATCGCTAATATTATGATTAAGCAAAGCTGAATTTGGCATTATTTGTGTTAATGCAATTTGATGACATACACTTAGTAAGTCGTCTAAAACTTTTTCTATGTCTGGGTTTTGTTTGGTTAAACGAGAAAACTCATTCACTAAACTATCTGCATCGTTGTTTAATATGGCTGACAGTATGTTTTGGCTCCAGCTAATATCAACCGTGCCCATCATCTGCTGTACGATATCTAATGTGACATTCTGACCTGATTGAGCTATAGCTTGGTCTGTTAAACTCAAACCATCGCGCATACTGCCTTTGGCATACTTTGCTAACAGTAATAACGCTTCTTGTTCAAATGGTAGTTGCTCTGCAACTAAAATACGATTGAGCTGTTCTGATATTTGTTTAATCGACAAAGCTTGTAAATTAAATTGTAAACAACGGGATAAAATTGTGACGGGTAATTTTTGCGGATCTGTGGTCGCCAGCAAAAACTTAACATGCTCTGGCGGCTCTTCTAACGTTTTTAATAACGCATTAAAACTGTGACGAGATAACATGTGTACTTCATCTATCAGATAAACTTTGTAACGGCCTCTAGTCGGCGCGTATTGAACGTTATCAAGTATCTCTCTGGTATCGCCTACTTTAGTTCTAGATGCAGCATCGATTTCTATTAAATCGACAAAACGACCAGCATCTACATCTAAACAAGTTCCACATTGGCCACAAGGCTCAGCAGAAATACCCGTTTCACAGTTTAAGCTTTTAGCAAAAATTCGAGCTATCGTTGTTTTACCAACACCTCGCGTGCCCGTAAATAAATAAGCATGATGTAGTCGTTGATTACTTAAGCCGTTTATTAGTGCAGCTTTTACGTGTTCTTGACCTACTAATTCAGCAAATTTTGCTGGGCGCCATTTACGTGCGAGAACTTGATAACTCATTTAAATTAACCTTTTAAGCTATTCGCCATCAAACTCAGTTAATGAATAACAGTTGATATCCAATTTATTTAGTCTTGGTTTGCCACCTAGCGATGGTAAATTAACAACAAAACATGCGTCATTTACGGTTGCGCCTAACTGCCTGATCAAGGATGTTGTTGCTTCAATCGTACCACCAGTGGCTAATAAGTCATCTACCATTAACACTTTATCTTTTGGGGTTAATGCGTCGGTATGAATTTGCATCGTATCAGTTCCATACTCTAACTGATAATCTTGAGAAATAACTTCACGTGGTAACTTGCCTGGCTTTCTAACTGGGATAAATGGAACACCCATTTTTAAAGCTAACGGCGCACCGAAAATAAATCCACGTGCCTCTGTACCAACTATGGCAGTAATACCTTGATCTTTATATTTGGTTTCAAATAATTCGATAGTCTTGGCAAATGCTTTTGGGTCTTGCATTAAAGAAGTCACATCACGAAACATAATGCCCGGTTTCGGATAATCTGGAATTGTTTTTATACTGTTTTTTATTAAATCTAACATGTTTTACCTAAATACTAATTTTACCTTTCCAGTATGACAGATTGCCCGCTACGGCAAAACCTCTGAAATGATTTATTTCACGAATTGTAGTCTTCTATTGACTAACGAACTTTGTAGTCTTAGTGAAATGATTTAATAACCAGTAATACCTCTGTAACAAAGGTATATTATTGACTATAAACTAATTCTAATTTTATAAAGGTAGGTAATGCATTATTTAAAAACGTTAACATGCTCTCATATGTAAAAGTTTCATTTAATCCCATAAGTTCAGTTGCTAATACCTCTTTACTGATACTTGGATTTTGCTGAATGAGTTGCAGCATGATCACTGAAAGTTGATCCACTAAGGTAAACTTAATCTCAAAGTTAGCATTCCTATATACCACTACAGGGGTGAGTTCAGGTTCAATTGAGTCAATATTCTCCGCTGAGATCATATGCACAGGATAGTTATATAAAAGTGGGTAACAAGCTTCTAACAGGTGCAAGCCTTTGTTGTGATTAGCTAGTTGAGAGTCAGAGTTTGTTATATTTTGTATAGGTTTAACATCAAGATCCAACTCTATCCATTCATAATGAGCCAACTCAGATAAAAATGGTAATGATGGAAATTCATCTTGTTTATTGATCAGGTAAGTTAAAAACTCTTGAGATATTTCAATAAAATGAGGTGTTTCGCAGTGGCATTCAATAAAAAACTGCCTAACTAATCCAACCCATTTATCTTCACCTAAAACCGTTTTAGTAATTGGAAATGCAGAGCTACAGAAACCTTCAACATTATTGAAGAACAACTCTTGGTATATAGCTATTCTTCTTACTTCAATATTAGTAATTTGACCTTTGCCTGTTCTGATAACGTTAGTCAGTTCTAATTGTGATTGTTGAAAAGTTTGTGATTTATTCATTACTTCCCACCGCGAGTATAAAGTGATTGTAATTTTTTAATCGTGTTTGTTTCATTAAATAATTCTGTGACATCTGGAATATTAAAATCACGTTCCAGTAAGGTTGGATAAACTCCGTGATGTTTATATGCATGCTCTAATAATTCCCAAACTGGTTTTATAACATCAGCACCATGGGTATCGATTTTTAAATCATCTGCTTCATCGTAATGGCCAGCTATATGGCCGTACAATATGCGTTCAGAAGGTAATCCCTCTATAAAAGTTTTACTATCGTATTTATGATTTATGGAGTTCACATAAACATTATTAACATCTAATAAAAGGAGACAATCCGCTTCTTCTAATACTGCATTAGTAAACTGGAGTTCGCTTAGTTCAGTTGATTGGTTCACGTAAGAAGATACATTTTCTACTGCTATTTTCTGACCTAAGATATCTTGAACTTGCCGAATACGTTTAGCAACGTAATGCACAGCTTCTTCAGTAAATGGAATAGGCATTAAGTCATACATATGACCTTCTGCAGAGCAATAGCTTAAGTGTTCAGTGTAATGTTTGATTTTGTATTTAGTTAAAAACTCACCGACTTCTTTGACGAAATCTACATCTAATGGATCTGGACTGCCTAGTGATAAAGACAATCCATGAGTAACGACATTATGTGTATCGGTAACTTGTTCAAATAATTTTTGGTACTTACCACCAAGTCGCATCCAGTTTTCAGGAGCAACTTCTAAAAAGTCGACATCTGATGATGTGATTAACGGCAGTTCAGATTCCATTTCACGACGAAAACCAAGTCCGGCGCCACTCACCAATGCATTATTATTCATTATTGCTGCCATTCACTTTAATAAACTAAATGTTTGTTTAACTATAGTAATAAGAACAGACAATACGGTAAAAACTTTCGGAAGAACATATTAATAAAAGAGTTAGTGGCTAAAAAGATAGTGGTATTGCTTGATTAGTACGTAAGGATGGAGAACTTTAACAGCACCACCTCCACTTGACAGTTTTATGTGTCTAAACCATAACATAGGCTAAACCTAGTCTATGTTTATTTAATCAATAAAATAGGAGGCAAGTATGCCCAAATTTAAATGTAAAATCCCTTTTTATAAGGACGATGTAGAAAACCTAGTAAAGACTAAAAGTATTGAAGCTGACAACGAAGTTGATGCAAAAACTAAAGTGGATAAAATGTTTTGGCTTAGAGATAGAGACCAATATTCCTTTAAAAGCACCCTAGTCTTGCGTTCATATCTCATCACATGTGAGTTAGATGGATAATATTGATATCGGCGAATAGCAATTACGTAAGTTGCTTTGCTGGTGCTCTTCCTCGAAATTCGAGACTTGTACCTCGTACGTCTCAACTCGCAGCTGTTTTTAAACTGCATATAGAAAAAAAACCACACTCAATGAGCATGGGGTTGTGATTATAAGAGTGAGTCTGGCGGTTTTGGTTTTGGTCTTGCTCGAAACTCGTAACTCGAAGCTATTTCAAACCTCAAACAGCAAAAAACCCCACACTCAATGAGCATGGGGTTGGTATAGGAGTCTGGCGGTGAGCTACTCTCGCATGGCGACTGCCACACTACCATCGCCGCAACTGCGTTTCACTTCTGAGTTCGAAATGGATTCAGGTGGTCCCACAGCGCTATTGCCACCAGACAAAAGCGTTATTGCGTATTTAACAATGGAAAGCTTCTTAACCGAGTGTTCAGTTAAGTAAAGAATAAAGGTTTTGTATC
>JAWUWS010000018.1:0-11727 GCA_034111705.1 Psychrosphaera sp. | reverse complement strand
ACACACATATAGAGGAAATACGGTGTCTAAATCAATTATTAATTATACAAAAGCGTCATTTTTAACGTCGGCGCCTGATATTCGCCGCTTACCTATCGATGCTGGATATGAAGTTGCGTTTGCTGGTAGATCAAATGCAGGTAAGTCCAGCGCGCTAAATACATTAACCGATCAAACTGGATTGGCTCGTACAAGTAAAACACCAGGTCGAACTCAGTTAATTAACGTATTTGATGTGGGTAATGAACGACGTTTAGTCGATTTACCAGGCTATGGTTTTGCTAAAGTGCCATTGGCTATGAAATTAAAATGGCAAAAATCGCTGACAGAATATTTACAAAAAAGAAATTGTTTAAAAGGTTTAATTGTCTTGATGGATATTCGTCACCCTATGAAAGATTTAGATAAAGATCTAATTCATTGGGCAGTAGAAGTGGATTTACCGGTTTTAGCTTTATTAACTAAAGCGGATAAATATAAAGCTGGCAAACGTAAATCTGAATTGTTACGCATTAAAGAGATGGCTAAAGAGTTTAATGGGGACGTATCAGTTGAAACGTTTTCATCATTGAAAAAGTTAGGCATTCCGCAATTGTCTAAAAAGCTTGATCTTTGGTTTGATGCTGAAGAATTAAGGTTACCTACAGAAGAAGAATCAGCGCTTTAATCTTATCAAAATAATCCCTTCCTGAATTTACAGCTATTAATATATTGTCTTATAGAAAGTTAATGGCTGTAATCAAATTACAAAATAGTTAATAAATTTAAAAAAAGCAAAAAAAAACCGATACTTTAAAGTATCGGTTATAGCAAATTGGGGAGAGGCTATTAATTCTCGTCAAATATCAACAGGGTCAACTCATAAGAGCGACTTTGGATATAATAACGTTTTAAATTCAAAAGTAAAGTCTTTACTCTAAAATACCTGAGTTTTTGTTCTTTTTGAGTCCCTTGTTATTAAAGGGTTTAAAGTGTTCTTTAAATATTCACGTGAAATGTTAATGACTTAGCTTTAAGTATCTTCAATAACCTAAATAGCTAACTTCAGTAAAGTAGTGAGTGTTTTGGGACGCAGAAAGTTCAATTGTAGGTCGATGTGGGTAAATTAAAAATTAAACTGGTTGTGTAATTTAATTACACAACCGTTTGTTTGGATGTAATTTTATTTTAGGTTAATGCGCCTCATCCCAATTGTTACCTATACCGGAGTCTGCAATTAAAGGTACCTTTAATGACGCTGCACTTTCCATTAACTCGGTTAGTATTGGCAAGTATTTACCCACAAGATTTTGATCTATCTCGAATACCAATTCATCGTGAACTTGCATTACCATTTTTACTCCTTCTATATTATTGGAAGTGAGCCACTGGTAAACATTGATCATTGCCATTTTGATAATATCAGCTGCAGTTCCTTGCATTGGTGCATTGATTGCTGCACGTTCAGCGGCTTTTCTACGAGGAACATTACGGGCTGTAATATCTGGTAAATACAATCGTCTACCAAATAAAGTCTCAACGTAACCTTGTTTCTCTGCATTTACTCTTGTTGTTTCCATATAGGTGAGAACACCAGGGAAACGTTCAAAGTATTTATCTATATATGACTGTGCTTCGCCACGCTTAATATCCAATTGTCTAGCTAAACCAAAGGCTGACATACCATAAATTAATCCAAAGTTAACCGCTTTAGCAGCGCGCCTTTGCTCTGTTGTTACTTCTTCAAAAGGTGTTGAAAATACTTCAGAAGCAGTTTTCTTATGGATATCTAAGTTATTTGCAAAGGCAGTTAATAGCCCTTTATCGTCACTCAAATGTGCCATGATGCGTAATTCGATTTGTGAATAATCGATGGCAACTATTTTCGTTCCTTGTGGTGCAACAAACGCCTCTCTAATTCTTCTACCATTTGCATTTCTAATAGGAATGTTTTGTAAGTTTGGATCGGTAGAACTTAATCTTCCTGTCGCAGCGATAGCTTGATGATAAGAGGTATGAACTCTGCCCGTTGCTGGTTTGATCATCAGGGGTAATTTGTCGGTGTAAGTAGATTTAAGTTTACTTAACCCTCTAAATTCCATAATAACTTTTGGTAAGTCATAGTCATGGGAAAGCTCTAGCAATACTTCTTCTGCTGTTGACGGTGCACCTTTTGGTGTTTTCTTTACAATAGGCAGTTCTAATTTTTCAAATAGAATCACTTGAAGTTGTTTTGGTGAAGCTAAATTAAACTCTTCGCCCGCTATCTCATGGGCTTTTAATTCAAGTTCTTGTAATTTTATCGAAAACTCGCTGCTGAGTGCATGCATCTGATCCGCGTCTATTAATACACCGTTATGCTCAATGTGAGATAAAATCGGCATTAGCGGTAATTCAATATTCTTCATTAATTCATTTAATGGAGCAATATTTTGTAATTTCTCATCAAAGTATTTATACAAACGTAATGTGATGTCCGCATCTTCTGCAGCATAAGGTGCCGCAGTCTCTATATTTATTTGATTAAACGTTATTTGTTTAGCGCCTTTTCCTGCAATATCTTCAAACGAAATACAATTATGGCCAAGGTACTTTAACGCTAGGGCGTCCATATTATGTTTGGTTGCTGTGCTGTTAAATACATAAGACTGCAACATAGTGTCCCCAACCACACCTTTAATAGTTAACTTATATTTAGCTAATACATTTATATCGTATTTAAGGTTTTGTCCGACTTTATGAATAGACTCGTCTTCCAATAACGCTTTTAAACTTGGAGTGATAGCCTCTAATGATATTTGTTCAGGGGCGTCTTCGTAATCATGTGCAAGCGGAACATATACGGCTTTAATGTCGTCATTAAATTCATAAGCAATGGAAAAACCAACTAGCTCTGCATCCATATAATCAATGGATGTGGTTTCGGTATCAAAGGCAATTAACTTTACATTGTGGATTTCCGTTAAAGTTGACTGCCATTGTTCAAGAGTAAAAATGGTTTGATATAAGTCTTTATTAATTGAAACTGCATCTATGCTGCTATCTTCATCTTGCACATCATTTTTAATGTTGTCAGGTTTTGTTGTTGAACCAACCAGTGGCGGCTCTGAATTACTATTTCCTGCCAGTACTTCTGCTAACCAACGTTTAAATTCACACTCTTTGTATAACTTGGCTAGTTTTTCTTTATCTGGCGATTGAATAAACATCTTATCCGATGTTATGCTATGGTCTACATCAAGCTTTATGGTGGCTAACTGATAAGAAAGTTTAAGTTGCTCTTGGTTATCAACCAATTTTACTTTCATCGTTTTTGAACCACGAAAGCCTAAACCTGCAACATCATCAAGATTTTGATAAATATTATCGATACTGCCTAAACCTTGAATAAGTCCAACCGCTGTTTTTTCACCAACACCTGGAACGCCAGGAATATTGTCAGATTTATCACCCATTAATGCTAGGTAGTCAATGATCTGTTCTGGTTTTACACCAAATTTAGCCTCAACACCTTCTGGGTTCAAAATTGTATTGGTCATCGTATTAATAAGCGTAACGTGTTCATTAACAAGTTGAGCCATGTCTTTATCGCCGGTACTAATTAATACTTTATTGCCTAATTTTGATTGTTGATCTGCAATGGTACCTATGACGTCATCGGCTTCTACACCTTCTATAGCAGTAATAGGCAATCCCATTGCTTCAATAATTTTGTGCAAAGGTGCAATTTGAGTTCTTAGGTCATCCGGCATAGGAGGGCGGTTGGCTTTATATTCAGAATACATTTCATTTCTAAATGTTGGGCCTTTGGCATCAAAGATAACAATCATCTGTTCAGGAGAGTATTGACGCACTAAACTTTTTAGCATGTTGATCACGCCATAAATAGCACCAGTGGCTTCACCGCGAGAATTAGTTAGATGCGGTGGTGAATGATAAGCACGAAATAAGTAGGAAGAACCATCAACTAAAATTAAAGGTGAGTTGGGGTCTGAAATACGATCATCGGTCATGTGGATTATTTCCAGAATGCTTTGAATAAATTAGTGAATAAGAATGACATAAAATGCCGATAACCGCTATAGGCATAGCGTTCAACATGATATTAATTTTGTGAATAACATTTTAAACTTGTGGATAAGTAGGTGAATAAAAATCCACTTAACTAAAAATGTATTACATTAGATTACAGATGTGTGTTTACTTATTTGTCGTTTATGGACGGCTCCGATTTTATTATTATTATATCCCATTAATGACTCTCTGTTGGGTTGTTTTTTAGCCTGTTTATGAAAAACAGGACAGATAATTTACACATAAAACACGATAGGATCTAGCTCTTTTTTATATTATTTTACAATAATGTTAATTTATTATTAGCGTCTATCCTATTTAGTAGTCATTTAAAATAAAAACTAAATAAATATAGGCATTTACTTGATTTGGTAGGGCTTATAAATCCATAATATCGCAGTGGATATTTTCAATCGATAGAATTTACAAGATACAATGCACATGTGTCTTAAAATAATAGGTGAGCTCACAATGAGAAAAATACTTGTAACACTTTTAACTGTACTGTCTATAGCATCAGTTCAAGCAACTGAACCGACTAAAAATGAAGTAGAGCAAAGAATTAAGCCCGTTGGTCAAGTATACCTTGCTGGAGCTGAACCTGAAAAGCCGGCTGTCCCAGCAGGGCCAAAGTCTGGTGCTGACGTATACCAACAAGCTTGTTTTGCTTGTCACGGCACTGGTGTAATGGATGCGCCTAAAAAAGGCGATAAAGCGGCATGGGCTCCAAGAAAAGCAAAAGGTTTGAGTGTATTATTGGAGCATGCGATAAATGGTTTTAATGCAATGCCACCAAAAGGTACTTGTATGGCTTGTTCAAATGACGAGATTAAAGCTGCTATCGACTACATGTTAGAATAACACTAGCTTTAACTAGCCTTAAAACAAAAAAGCCAATCTTGATGATTGGCTTTTTTGTTTTAACAGAAGATGTTATGCAACTTTTTCATTGAATCTAAAGGTTAGTTTTTTAACATAGAACGTAAGTTTGCAATATTGGCTTTGTTTTTTTCTTTACGTTGGGCTTCAGGAACAGCTTGTCCACTTTTTTCCCATCTAAGATCTTTTTGATCAAGCTCTTCAATAAATCGTGAAGGTTCACTCATCACGGTTTCACCGTACTGACGCCTTTCTTTGGTGTAAGTTAATACCAACTCTTTTTGTGCCCGAGTAATACCAACATATGCAAGGCGCCTTTCTTCCTCAATGTTGCCTTCATCAATACTAGATTGATGGGGTAAAAAGCCTTCTTCCATACCAACCATAAATACGTATGGAAATTCTAAACCTTTTGATGCATGCATGGTCATTAATTGAACTTGATTGTTACTTTCATCTTCATCTTCGTTGCGTTCCATCATGTCACGAAGAGCTAACTTGTTAACCGTTTCAAGCAATGTGAGTGGCTCATGCTCGCTGTCACCTTGTAACATTTGAGTTACCCATTTATATAACTCGTTAACGTTTTTCATTCTCATTTCTGCGGCTTTGGGACTAGAACTGTTTTCGAACAACCAATCTTCGTAATGAATTCCTTTTAACAATTCTTTAACGGCATCTAGCGGTTCACTGCGTAATACTTGATCACTTATTTCTACTATCCAACGAGTAAAGTATTGAATGGCAGATTTAGCAGGACCTGAAATCATTCCGATAAAGGCATTATCAAAAGCAGCTTCAAATAAGCTGATGTGTTTATCATTAGCCAAGTGGCCAAGCTTTTCAAATGTCACCTGGCCTATTTGACGTCTTGGAGTATTTACTATTCGTAAAAATGCATTGTCGTCATCTTGGTTAACAATTAAGCGCAAATACGCCATTATGTCTTTAATTTCAGGGCGAGAGAAGAATGAAGTACCGCCACTTATTTTATAAGGAATTCTATTGGTGGTTAGTAACTTTTCAAAAATACGACTTTGGTGGTTGCCTCGGTATAAAATTGCGTAGTCGCCATAATGGGTTTTGTTGGTAAAACGGTGACCAATGATTTCGGCAATAACACGCTCAGCTTCATTGTCTTCATTTTTAGTTTGGATAACTCGTATTGGGTTACCGTATTCCATATTGGTTTTTAGTTTTTTATCAAATACATGAGGGTTTTTATCAATTAGAACATTTGCTGCGTGTAACACACAGCCAACAGAACGGTAGTTTTGCTCTAATTTTATTAAGTTTAAGTTAGGAAAGTCTTTACTTAACAACACTAAGTTTTGTGGTTTGGCACCGCGCCATGAGTATATGGATTGGTCGTCATCACCAACCACGGTGAACTGAGCTCGTTTTCCTACTAAGTGTTTAACTAGTTCATATTGGCTGGTGTTTGTATCTTGATATTCGTCGACTAAAAGGTATTGGATCTTTTCTTGCCAGCGAACAATAACTTCAGGATAGTTTCTAAATAATAGAGTAGGAATTAATATTAAGTCATCAAAGTCCAACGCATTGTACGCCCGCATTTGCGATTGATATCTTTGGTATAGCTCAGCATAAAGAGAGGATTCTTCATCCGTTGCTTGACTAATTGCAGCCTGTGGCAGCATTAACTCATTTTTCCAATTAGATATTTTGTTGATCAATTTATAAATGCTTTCTTTATCTTCGCCTAACTCAGTTTCTGTTAGTTCTTTTAATAAAGAAAAACAATCTTGATCATCAAACAAGGAGAAGTTTGACTTATAACCCAGAATCTTAATTTCTTTTTTTATAATATCTAAACCCAAAGTGTGAAAGGTTGAGATTTTTAACCCTTTAACTTTATGTTTATCGATAGATTGTTTTACACGCTCTTTCATTTCACGCGCAGCTTTATTAGTAAATGTTACAGCTGCAATCTTATTGGCGGGGACATTACAATTTTCAATGAGATGACCTATTTTGTTTATGATCACTCTGGTTTTGCCAGATCCGGCTCCAGCTAATACTAAACATGGCCCGTCAACGTAGGTTACGGCTAATTCTTGTTCTGGATTTAATTTCACGTGACACCCTTAGTAATTAAGATAAGGATGTTAGCAAATATGCGTGACAATAAAAAATCAGTATTAGCATTTATCGGCCTTTTTTGTATCATACGCACACGAATATAAAACCATGAGAGTTGAATTATGCTAAACGCGAAAAAAATTGAACAATTAGCTGAGCAAATAACGAATGCGATCCCGCCTGGGGTTAAAAATATTGCTGATAATGTTGAAGAAAAAATCAAAGCAGTATTACAAGCTAAATTAACCCAGTTAGATGTAGTTAGCCGTGAAGAGTTTGATGTACAAACGCAAGTGCTAGCAAGAACTCGAGCCAAATTAGAGCAACTTGAATTAATGGTTGAAGAGCTTAAAAATAAGTAGTTATTGCGATTTAGTTACACGGTCATAAGCTTTAATTTTTCTAATTTAAGGTAAAGTAAAGGCCCTGTAACTACTACTTATACTTGAACCTGAACCTGTGTAACCAAATTCACTCAACGGTATTATATATCTCAATTTCAGGCGGAAAATTAAAGTCGTTAATTTTATTAACCATAAGTACTTTATTCATCATTTCAGGAATAGGGAATACATAAGACTTGTTATTAAAAATGCATTTTAAGTATTCAGTAAGTTGTTCTATTTCTTTCTCATCATTGGTTAAGCAATTGATAATTAACCAACCGTTAGGATTTATTAATTCGAATAGTTGTTCATAGAAATTTTTAGTTTTCATTAAAATGGATGACTCTTTTCCATGAAAAAGGTCAGTTAATATCCAGTCAAATTTCATTTCATTCTTTTCAGCTGAGTCTATAAACTTAAATGCGTTTTTATGAACAATCGATGGTTTATGAATAGGTGGGAAAAAACTATCTACAGCCTTTAAAACGTCGGAGCTTTCGTCAACACTGGTTATCCTAATAGAAGGGTGCGCATAGCTTAAATATCGTTGAATTGATAAACCGCCGGCGCCAAGTTCCAATATTGTATCGGGTATTTTGTGATGAAGGATAGGAAGTAACATAACAAAGCAGTATGGCACTATAGGTCTATAGGGAAGACGGTTTTCTATTGCACTTTGAACGACGCCGGACACCAATAGCCAAGTATATTTATCACTTTGATAAATAGTGATGCGCTGACTTGAGCAATCGCTCATATAAATTAATTTAGCTCCTTTATTGGGATATAGTGTTTGCGCTAAGTTCATGAATAGTCTTAAATGGTTGAAACATTAAGTTATTTGTAACGTAAATAATAAAAAATATAAACACAAATCGCAGAGTTAAGTAAACAGGGGATTATTATGTATCAAGTGGTTGCACCACAAACAGAGGAAGAGTGGGAACACTACTATGAGATCCGTTGGCAGGTGTTAAGAGCTCCTTTACAACAACCTCGTGGTTCAGAAAAAGACGAATACGAACAACATGCTTGGCATCGAATGGTCAAAGATGAGCAAGATAATGTTGTTGGAGTAGCTCGCCTTCACTTAGTGAATACAGAAGAAGGGCAAATTCGTTATATGGCAGTGATTGAACAGCATAGACGCAAAGGTTTGGCTACGGTAATGCTTGAATCTTTAGAAGCTATAGCTCGTCAAGAAAGTGTTAAACGTGTCATTTTAAATGCACGAGCCAGTGCAACTAACTTCTATGAAAACTTAGGTTATCACGTAACAGGAGAGGCTCCTGAGATTTTCGGCCAAATTCCACACATGCAAATGTGTAAACCGTTAGATGAAGTTGAAATGATCATCCAAAATCCGCAGTGGTGCTTGGACTTACAAAATATATGGCACCAACAAATTCCGATAACACAGCTTATGGGAATACGTGTCTATCAATATACAGGCACGACATTTGAAACAAGAGCTGCATTGAACCCAAACATGAATTTACATGGCACTATGTTCGCGGGTAGCATTTATTCTTTAGCCACATTAACAGGCTGGGGATTGGTTCACTTGATGATGAAAGAGCAAAAAATTGATGGTGACATCGTACTAGCGGACGCCGATATACATTACCATAAACCGGTTACTGAGCTACCGCGTTCGGTTGCAAAGTTTGAAAATATTGAAGGTGATTTTCAACCGCTTGAAGATAATAAGAAAGCTCGTATAACCGTACAAGTTGAAGTGTTAGACGACCTAACTCCGGTTGCTGAATTTATAGGCCAGTATGTTGTGGTGCCAAAACAAAGTGAATGATTTGGGTAAATATTAACTGGCTCATATGTTTACTTTTTTGCTAACCATTGATCCAGTTGATTAGCAAACTGTTGCTTATCTTTATCTCCGTATTTTGCTTGGCCTACACTATTAATACCGCTAGAGCGCATCGTATCCATAAAATCTCGCATGTTTAGGATCTGCTTAATGTTTTGCGTAGTATAAAGCTCACCTCTTGGGTTTAATGCGAGCGCATTTTTTTCTACTACTTCAGCGGCAAGTGGAATATCAGAGGTTATTACTAAATCACCTGATTGAACTCGTTTAACAATTTCATCATCAGCAACATCAAATCCACTAGGGACTTGTATCATTTGTATAAAGCGGGATGGCGGTATATTGATATATTGATTTGCAATTAGTATTAATTGCGTTTGTGTACGCTCTGCAGCTTTAAATAAAATTTCTTTTGCCGGTAACGGACAGGCGTCGGCATCAACCCAAATTGTCATAGTGTTTATTACTTACGTGGAGTTGCGTTATATGAATGCTGATTTTGTTTTATTTTTTATTAATTATCTATGTTTTTTTAGATCTAATAGTAAGAAAAATATTGTCAGTGGACTATATTTTGTAGAGTGTCGATAAGTCATTAAAATAAATTCAAACGTTTGTTTTAATTTGTTCTTGATGTATAGTTTGTTAACTTTTGATCAATGAGTGAAAATAATGAGTAAATATTTAGCCCCTGTAAATGACATGAATTTTTTATTATTTGATGTGTTTAAAGCGGATCAATTTTGGCAAGATAATGCTCAATTAGCTGAAAGTATTGATCTAGAAACTGCAAATGCGATTTTACAAGAAAGCGCTAAAGTAACAGAAGGCGTGATAGCCCCAAATAGCCGTTCTGCTGATGAAGAAGGTGTGACTTGGCAAGATGGTAAAGTTACAACACCTAAAGGATATAAAGAAGCTTATAACGTAGTAGCTGAAGGTGGTTGGGTTGGTTTAGCTGGTGATCCTGAATATGGTGGTATGGGCATGCCAAAAATGCTATCCGCCATGCATGAAGAAATGATGTGTGGAGCGGATCTTGGTTTTTCTTTATATTCGGGGTTAACTGCAGGCGCTTGTGTATCGATAAATGCCCACGCTTCAGAAGAATTGAAGAATACTTACTTACCTAATATGTATTCAGGTACTTGGGCTGGGAGTATGTGCTTAACAGAAGCTCATGCTGGTACAGATTTAGGCTTGATCAAAACTAAAGCCGTTAAAAATGATGATAACAGCTACAACATTACGGGTAGCAAAATATTCATCACTGGTGGTGAACATGATTTAACAGAAAATATTATACATCTAGTGTTAGCCAAATTACCTGGTGCACCTGAAGGCTCTCGAGGCATCTCTTTATTTATAGTACCTAAATATAATGTAAATGAAGATGGCTCATTAGGTGATCTTAATACGGTTGGTTGTGGTTCTATTGAACATAAAATGGGTATTCACGGTAGTTCAACTTGTGTAATGAACTTTGATGGTGCTAAAGGCTATTTAATTGGTGAAGAGAACAAAGGGTTAGCCTGTATGTTTACCATGATGAACTATGAACGTTTGTTTGTTGGTATTCAGGGGTTAGGCGCATCAGAACGCTCTTATCAAAATGCATTGGAATATGCCAAAGACAGAAAACAAGGTAAAGGTGCGGTGAAGACTGCGGATAAAAAACCGGAACCTATCATAGTGCATCCAGATGTGCGTCGAATGCTATTAAATATGAAAGCTTTAAATGAAGGGGCTAGAGCATTTAATACTTATGTGGCTATGCAATTAGATATCGCTAAATTCTCAGATGACGAAGAATTAGTAAAAGTTGCTTATTTAAAAGGCCAGTTATTAACCCCAATTGCAAAGGCATTTGTTACTGATATGGGGTTTGACTCATGTGTGGCTGGGCAACAAGTGTTTGGCGGTCACGGTTATATTCGCGAATGGGGACAAGAGCAGTTAGTGAGAGATTGCCGTATTACGCAAATATATGAAGGTACAAATGGTGTACAGGCGCTTGATCTAATTGGTAGAAAAGTGGCAATGGACAATGGCAGCACAGCAAATCTTTTAGCGAAAGAAGTTATTGAGTTTGCTAGAGTGAATGAGTCAATGTTTCCACAGGAGCTGAATCAATTAATTTCTGCAGTGGATATGCTTTCAGCGGTAACTGTTGATGTATTAAAAAAGGCATCTACTAATTCAAATGAATTAGGCGCAGCGTCGGTAGAGTATTTACATTTATTTGGTTATGTTATGTACGGTTACATGTGGGCTAAGATGATGGTTTCAGCCAACAGCATAGATGACAAAGCGTTGGCTCAGTCTAAAGTGAAAACAGGTAAATATTACTTTGCTAGAGTATTACCTAAAATAGCTAGTCTAAAACTACAAATAGAATCTGGTGCAGATAATCTATATCAATTTGAGTTAGAAGATTTTTAATCAGCGGCTGTAACTAGCTCTAAAATACAAGTTGAT
>JAWUWS010000017.1:0-30195 GCA_034111705.1 Psychrosphaera sp. | reverse complement strand
CCGACTTAAACGTTTTCTCGATGACTTTGCCACTAACAAGTTTACGAATTTTTACACGGTTAAAGGCTTGGCCTTTTCCCGGTTTTACATTTTCATTCTCAAGAATGTTACAAGGCTCGCCGTCTATCATTAACTTAAGGCCGGCTTTAAATTGGTTGGTGCTAAATGTTGCCATTTCGCCCTCTAAAAATAATTAATATTATGTAAGTGACCTGAATGATACATCAAGCTAACGTCCGTGTTGAGTCCCAATGGCAAAAAGAATTAAAACAAAGTTTCACTACGCCAGAATTATTACTTGAATATCTTGGGTTTTCACCTGAAAATTTCAACAAAGATATTGCTGCCCGTGAACTATTTAATATGCGAGTGCCTGTGCATTTTGCTAATTTAATGCAGAAAAAAGATGTTAATGACCCATTATTTAAACAAGTATTTCCAAGTTATTCAGAATTTAACTCTTCGCCTGAGTACGTTATTGATCCCCTGTTAGAGCAATCCAATTCTACGCCCGGCTTATTGCACAAATACAAAAGTAGAGTACTTATCATATTTAAGGGCGGTTGTGCGGTTAACTGCCGTTATTGTTTTCGTCGTCATTTTCCTTATGCAGATAATTCCGTTAATAAAAAACAACTTCTGGCCCACTTGGAATACATAAAACAACACGAAGAAATTAATGAGGTTATCTTAAGTGGTGGCGATCCACTTATGGCCGACGACAAAGCTATAGAATGGTTTTTAACAGCATTGGCTGATATTGGTCACATAACTCGAGTTCGCATTCACACGAGGCTTCCTGTTGTGATCCCAAGCCGTATAACTTATGAGTTATTAAATACATTTAGCCAAACTAACCTCAACGTCATTCTGGTTATGCACATCAATCACGCTAATGAGATCAGCGACGAGTTAAAAGAGGTTTGTCTGAAATTAAAACGCGCAAATGTGATTTTACTCAATCAAGCTGTATTACTTAAAGATGTGAACGACGGCTTACAAGCACAAGTGAATTTAAGTGAAGCCTTATTTAACGTGGGTATATTGCCTTATTATTTACACTTACTCGATAAAGTCAGCGGTGCAATGCATTTTGATATTAGCGAAGAGAAAGCCAAAGCACTATACAGTGAAATGTTGGCTGAACTACCGGGGTTTTTAATGCCCAAATTGGTAAGGGAAATAGGGGGAGAACGGAGTAAAACGCCGATCCTCCCCTAATATTAGGTTAAATAACTAACCTTATTTTTCTGGCTACACGCTAATATTAACGTGTTGACCAATGACACTACCAGTGCTCCCCACAGGGTTAGAGCTAGGAGAGATCTGAGCGGTAGACGCCAATAACGCCAACGCAGCTTGACCTTCCATCTCTTGCGCGCCTTTTGCTAAATTAGCAGCAAGCGCTTCCCCACCTTCCATTGCACTAGAGGTTGCCAATCCAGAAGAGGCTATTTGCATATTACAACTCCACATTTTGGTTTGACTTTGCATTCACTAAAACTCAACACAATCAAACAATGAATAGGTTAATTCAGTAAAGTTAAGGTAAAATACCCCACTAGTTATCGGAAACAATTCAGAGATCTTAAGTGGAAAATATAATAAGCAGTTTAGAAGAGAATCTTAAAGAGTTATATCGCAAAGCAATTGATGCGGATAAGCGACTAAATGACCTTAAAAAAAGTGGTCACGGCAAATTTGTGGCCATATTTAAAGACTCAAATTTATTCAGCACAGAATCTGATAAATTCATGCCTTATTTAGAAGAAACTGCTGAGCAGATACTAACGCTAAAAAACGCAGACAAAGATTTGTCCGCTGCTAAAAGTGATATTGAAAACATAGTGAAGAAGTTACATTTGTTACACAAAACCATTGCTGATTTAAAAAATGCATTAAAATGATAGTGAATCATTGGTAGCTAATAAGTAATCGTGAAATACTAAAAAGTCAGCTTAATACGCTGACTTTTTCGCTTTTTTGACTGACTTAGGATTCATAAACACGGCCAATTGAACTAATAACTCTTCCGCATGTTTATGTTTTTCCTCATCAGCAATAATAGAGTGATGTAATAAACGATACGAGTTTTCAAACTCATAAGGGCTCCCCTCACCATCTAAATGCATTTGAACTAATCTTAGCTGTGCATTTACATTACCTAACTCTGCTGCTCGGTAAGTTAATTGATAAGCTTTTTCTAAATCTTTTTGTACAAAACGGCCAATGTAATAATAACGTCCCAACTGTTCAATTGCTGCAACTAAGCCCTGTGCTGAAGATTGGCGTATATAGAACAAACCCAATTCGGCATCACGTTCAAAACAAACGCCCCAAGCTAGCATGTCGCCGTATAAAAATTGGTATGCAGGCGTTTTTAATTTAACTGCTCTGTCTTCAATATCACGATTTAGCTGGCACCTGTCTGCTTTTACACGCTCTAAATGTTTATTTTCTTTAATTAAATCCAATAATTCATCTTGCGTGTATATTTGTACAGCTTGTAATATTTCATCATCCAATTCTTCATCTGCTCCGAGAGAGCTGAAAGATAAAATAAATAATATGGTTGAAAGTAATTTCATTGGTTCCCTGCATTCAAATTAAACGGCAACAAAGTACGTACTAAATCTTAGCTGAAATACTAAGCAAGTACTAAGCCATCCAGTTAAATAGCATCTTTACGTAACATCATGTCTTTAATTGATACATCTTTACGTACTTTCTTTTTAGTTAACGATTTAGACGACACCGAGCTTTGTGCACTGCATGCGCCGGTTGATATATAGTTTAACCCTTCTTTCAACATAGGGTCGTTATCATCACCCCAGTTTCCTGTTACGTCATCCGCCACTGAACAATCAGAATCAGCAGGCAGTCCATCAAAATAATCGCCAAAACCTTCAGCATTTAGAGTCTGAAAGTTAATCGCATAAATAACATGGTCACAAACTAACTCTGGACTCATGCCTATCGGTTTACCACAGGTCGTATCGCCAACAATCGTAACATCCAGAAATGGGTCCAGAGCATTGATCACCAGCTCACTAGCTGAACAACTACTTTCGGTTGTTAAAACAACTAACCTATCTAAATTAAGTTGTTCGATTCCTTCGCCAAGAGAAAATAAGATACTTTCATTGTTAGCACTTTGGTTATCATTGAATTGATAAGTAAGAAATATTTCATTTTCAACTTCATCACCAGCGATTTGAGTACTGAGTTGATTGGCGACAGAAATTAAACCACCGCCGTTATAACGTAAATCTAAGATCATTTCGTCTACGTTATCGGTTTTAAACTGGGTAAAAGCGGTATTTAGTTCAGCCCGAGAGCTGTCTTTAAAAGAGTCAAATACTAAATAAGCCACATTTTTTGCTTCACCATCTATGGTCAGCTCTTTTGTTTCACTTGCCATGACCGTATTGGCGACTATGCTGCCTTTTGTGAATGTCGCGGTGAC
The DNA here is from genome assembly GCA_034111705.1 of Psychrosphaera sp. Classification (GTDB taxonomy): domain Bacteria; phylum Pseudomonadota; class Gammaproteobacteria; order Enterobacterales; family Alteromonadaceae; genus Psychrosphaera. The sequence goes on along the minus strand of JAWUWS010000017.1, from coordinate 26,729 downwards.
TTCAGTATTATCAGGTTTCACAAAGGTAACTTCTACTTCATAACCTTCTGTATTTGGACCAAATATATCAGTATAGTCAGCAGTCCCTGCCACGTACCCAATTAAAAAATCAGAGAGTAAAACATCGTCTACTTTTGTTATAACATCACCACGCTGTAAACCATTTTGTGCAGCTGAACCTTCCTCAAAAACATACCTAATTTGCAGGCCATCTTCCTCATCTGTGATTTGATGACCAAATCCATAACCAAAAAAGACTGAATTAGCATAATCTTCATATTCTTCATATGTAAGAACAAAGCTAAAACGGTCTTTTTCATTACGTAATTCGTATAACGCATGGGATAATGACTGGTATGAACTGGCATTGATACTGTCTGGTAACTCTTCATTCCAAAAATACTTTTCTTCCAACAATGCGAACAACTGATCATTAGCATCTGCTACGCTACAACTGCCAACCTCAACACTATCCGAATCATCCGAACATGAAGTTAAAAACAACACCGAAAATACTAGAAATAAACGTTGAAAAGCTTTCAAATTAACAACTCCACTTTTAATCATGTCACTACCTTAATCTAAACCAACTTAGCTTTCTAGTTGCAGCGCTTTAATTTTAAACAAAATATTTAATCGTAATACCAATCTCATTAAGTATTTAGCCACAAAAAAACCGCCATGCGGCGGTTTCTTTTATAAGCCTAAATGTAAATAGACTTATGCACTAAACGGATTACGAATAATCATAGTTTCATTTCTATCAGGGCCTGTAGAAATGATGTCCATTGGTACGCCTGTAATTTCTTCTAAGCGTTTAATGTAGTTTTGTGCAGCTGTTGGTAACGCTTCAAATGAAGTTACACCAAAAGAGTTTTCGCTCCATCCAGGCATGCTTTCATATAAAGGTGTTGCAGTTTCATAACCTTCAGCAGCCATAGGAGGTACATCAACAATACTACCGTCAGCCAATTTATAGCCAGTACATATTTTAATTTCTGTTAAACCATCTAAAACATCAAGTTTAGTTAAGCAAAAACCTGTTATTGAATTAAGTTGAACCGCACGTTTCATTGCAACAGCGTCAAACCAACCACAACGACGTTCACGACCAGTCGTGGCACCAAACTCATGACCTTTAGTACCTAGGTGGTTACCAACTTCACATGATAGTTCGGTAGGAAAAGGGCCTGAACCAACACGTGTTGTGTATGCTTTAACAATACCTAACACATAATCTAGGTGACATGGGCCAAAGCCAGCACCAGTAGCTACGCCACCAACAGTTGTATTAGACGAGGTTACATAAGGATAAGTACCGTGGTCAATATCTAATAACGTACCTTGAGCACCTTCAAACAATATAGATTCACCAGCAATACGTGCTTTATCTAACATGTCGGTAACATCAACAACCATAGCTTTTAATATCTCTGCTACAGCCATTGCGTCATTAAAGGTTTTATCAAAATCAACCGCTTCAACTTTATAGTAATTCACTAGGCTGAAGTTATGGTATTCCAATACTTCTTTTAATTTTTCTTTGAATAATTCTGGGTTAAATAAATCACCAACACGTAAACCACGACGGGCAACTTTGTCTTCATACGCTGGACCAATACCACGACCTGTTGTACCTATGGCTTTTTTACCACGGGCTAACTCACGCGCTTTGTCTAATGCAATGTGGTAAGGAAGAATCAAAGGACAGGCTTCAGAGATCAATAAACGTTCTTTAGCTGGAACGCCTCTTTCTTCTAACATGCTAATTTCTGTCATTAATGCTTCAGGTGATAAAACAACACCGTTACCAATAATACATTTAACACCAGCTCGTAAAATACCTGATGGGATTAGGTGTAATACTGTTTTTTCACCGTCGATAACTAAAGTATGGCCCGCATTGTGACCACCTTGATAACGCACAACATATGATGCTTTATCAGTTAATAGATCAACAACCTTACCTTTACCTTCGTCACCCCATTGGGTGCCTAAAACAACTACGTTCTTGCCCATTACATTTCCACTCAGAAAAAATTAGGCGGGGATTCTATCAAAATTACAGGAGTAAGATCACCCGATATTTTTTAATTCACTAAAAAATAAAGCTATCTGATTGTTATAAAAGAAAAATTTTATTTAAGATAAATATTAAAAAAAACTACATTTGTTACTTTTTATCTATTTTTCTTTTATTTCATGATTAAAGTCCAATCAATTTGATTAAACTTTTATCTGAAAGCTAACAATAAAGCACCTAAAACAAACAACACACCACCTACGATTCGAATACTGCTGATTGGTTCTAATGCTAATTTTTGTACATAGCTCAGCCAATGCTTTGGAAACAACAAAGGCATTAATCCTTCAACAATAAGTACAAATCCGATAATAGTAAGCCAATCCATGGTTAAGCTCCTCTCAAACAAGTTAAGTCATATTTTGTAGGGTTATGGTAAATTGCAAAACCAAATCGCAGCCGATCCCCTCTAAAGTCCGTTTTAATTCCATTTTCATTTAGTGTTTCTACAAGGGTCAAAATCTCTTTTTCATCAAGCTTAAATGTTAAAAAGTGGCCATGACACTTATTAGGAACTAGCAGATTATCTCGGTTAAGTAATGGGTGTTTCAAGTCATCAATATGCTGTAAAAAAGCTTGCTGACAATCCTCTACATATTGATGAATAACCTCAACACTCAACCCTTCTTGTTCAAATAGCGTTAGGCTAGCGTTCAGTCGATACATAGCAGTGAAATCAATTGTAGCGCCTGCAAACTGCTGTCCATGTTGAGCGTAACCCACTTGGCCTTGTTTCCTTTGATGTAAGTCACCAAATTCGGCAAACCATCCTGTATAAATAGGTTCAAAATTGCCATCTGGTACCACGGCAAAACAAGCCCCTTCTCCGCCTTGGGCATACTTATAACTACCTGCCAAATAAAAGACATTATGCTCAAGCTCTGATAAGTCAGTTGGGATCGCAAAAAAGCCGTGATAACCATCAATGGTGATCACCGGTTGTTGCGGCAACTGTTTAACAAAAGCCGTTAAATCGTCAATGGCATAACCTGAGTTAAAAAATACCTGACTGACAAATACCCAATCAAAGTCTTGCTGATTTGCAGCCTCTTTAAATCTTTGTTCAAAACTTGAAAATGGTTCAGTAGCGATACGCGTGAGTTCAACCAAGCCTGCTTGCTCTAATCTCTCGGATTGTCTTTGGAAAGAATAAAATTCACTATCGGTCGTCAGGATTTTTAATTTCTTATTTGGCTCAAAACTAGAGTAAATTCGATACAACAACTCATGGGTATTTGGGGCGAATACAATACGTTCAGGAGAGTTTAAGTTTAGCGCTTTAGCAATTAACAGTTGTGTGGCTGGTAATTTATTAGCAAATATATGCTCCCATTTATCATCAACCATATTGGCGGTATCATCCCAATAATCCAACATTGCTTGACGTGTTACATCAGGCCAATAATGATGGCTGTGACAAGCAAAGTGCTGAATGTTTGGACGTGCGGTTAAAAACTGCTGATATAAGTGTTGATACATAGACATGACAAACCATTGATAAAATAAGACTTCACAAGAGGTTATTAAGGTACTCAGTTAATAACATTCAGGCAATAAAAAAGGCTCTGTTATTTGATAACAGAGCCTTATTAGATTTACATTTTCGTAAACATTAGTTACCCGACGTGGACTTCATGTATTTAAAGAAGTCACTGTCTGGTTCAATAACCAAAATATCACTTTTGCTATTAAAGCTGTTTTTATAAGCGTCTAAACTACGAACAAAAGCAAAGAATTCAGGATTTTTACCAAATGCTTTTGCATAAATTTGCGCAGCACTTGCTTCACCTTGACCACGTAACATTTGAGCTTCACGTTCAGCTTCTGCTAATAGAACGGTAATTCTAGCATCAATATCTGCTCGTAAGATTTCAGCACGCTCTTTACCTTCAGAACGATGCTTTTTAGCTACTTTTAGACGTTCTGTACGCATACGTTCAAATATAAACTTACTGACTTCAAGTGGTAAATTGATTTGTTTTACACGTACGTCTAACACTTCTATACCTAAGTCACTTGAGCTTTTTGCTGCTTCAATTGCTTGCTGCATTAACTCTTCACGTTCGCCAGATACAATCTCTTTAATGGTACGACTACCAAATTCAGTTCTTAACGCATTATTTACTTTTTGCTTTAATAACTGTTCAGCTTGGCTTTTTAAACCACCAGTTGATAAGTAATAAGTTGCAAAATCAGATACACGCCATTTAATAAATGAATCAACGATTAAGTCTTTTTTCTCTGCCGTAACAAAACGGTCAGGAGTATCATCCAATGTTTGAATACGAGCATCTAGTTTTTTCACTTTTTCAACAAATGGTAGTTTGAAGTGTAAACCTGGACCATAAACAACCGTTTGCTCAGCGATATCACGTTTTACTTTACCAAATTGGATAACTATTCCGCGTTGGCCTTCACTAACAACAAATAATGAAGAAAAAGATAATAGGATAATTAAAATAAGGGCAACAATACTAAAATTTCTCATGCTTAGTTTCTCCCTTCGTTAGAACGGTCTACACGGCTAGAGCGACCCGTTGTACTTTGTGTAGGCTGGGTTGTATTGCCTGAACCTGTATTGTAATTAACATTTTCTCTATTTGTCTCAGACTTTGTACTCTGTTGCTGTTGCATTATTTTATCCAATGGAAGGTACATCATGTTGCCACCACCTGAAGTGTTAACAAGAATTTTTGATGTATTAGAATAAACTTGCTCCATCGTTTCTAAATACAAACGGTCTCTCGTTACTTTAGGTGCTGCTTTGTATTCAGGCAGTAACTGCTCAAACTTAGCAACTTGACCTTCAGAAGCTAAAATCTTACCTGTTTTATACGCTGTAGCTTCTTGGATCATACGATTCACTTGGCCACGAGCTCTTGGCTCAACTTCACTTTCGTAAGCTTTGGCTTCATTCACGTAACGAACTTCGTCTTCCTGAGCAGCGATTGCATCATCAAATGCATCTTTTACTTCTTCTGGAGGACGAGCATCTTTAAAGTTAACGTCGACAATAATTAAACCTAAGTCATAAGGTTCGATTACTTTTTCAAGTTCACGCCACGTATTTTGACGCACAACTTCACGACCAGAGGTTAAGATATCATCCATTTTTGAATGACCAATAACCATGCGCAATGCACTGTCTGTTGCCTGACGTAAGCTGTTTTCTGGATTTGGTGTAGAGAACAAGTAGTGGCGAGGATTAACAACTTTATATTGTACTTCCATTTCAACACGGACTACGTTTTCATCTTTAGTTAACATGAATCCAGCAGCTGGTAATGTTCTAACCGTTTGAATATTGACAGGATAAACGTCTTGAATGAATGTCCATTTAAATTGAATACCTGGCTCTTCTAATGATGAGTACTCACCAAAAGTTAACACGACACCGCGTTCTGCCTCTTTCAACGTATAAATACCGGAAAGAACCCATATTAAAAACGCAACTGCCAACACTAATATAAAGCCAATAGAGCCGCCTGATTTTTTATCAGAACCCGAGCCTGATGGTTTACCACCAAACATACCGTTAAAACGTTTGCCTAAATCTTTAAACAACTCATCAAGATCTGGTGGACCTTGATCTTTTCCGCGATTTTTCCACGGATCGTTGTCGTTATTTCCCGGTTCATTCCAGGCCATAAATTGCTCCAATCTTTATCTAAAGTTTCTGTCCGCTAATTTAGCAAAAGCACTAAAATAACTCTATGTAATCTATAAAAAATTTACATGTTTACTGTATTTAATGCTGAACACGCCACTTTTCAATGGCATATCCAAGTTGTTTGTTGATTTTTTGTTCATCAATGAGTGAAATTCGAATATGTACAGCCCACTCTCCATCATCATTAATGCTTTCTGCTAACACTGCATTTCGTTGATATAAACTAGCACGTAACTTACCTTCTGTTGCAGGTAATACTAAATCCATTTCAACCATCGACAAACCAAGAATTTCTGAAATAGCTTGTTCAACTAATTCTAATCCTTGTTCGTCTTTTGCTGAGCACCAAACTGCTTTCGGTAAACCTTCATCATCACGTTCAATATGGGGACTGATATCTTCCAATAAATCAATCTTATTAAACACGATTAACTGAGTAACATCGTCCGCTTCAATTTCTTTTAATACTTCTGCAACTTGCTCCATATTGTCAGCACGTCTGACATCAGCAGCGTCAACAATATGTAATTGTAAATCCGCTTCTCGGGTTTCCGTTAATGTTGCTTTAAATGCCGCAACCAAATCATGTGGTAAATGACGAATAAAGCCTACCGTATCGGCTAATATTGTTTCACCTACATCGACGATGTCTATCTTTCTTAATGTGGGATCAAGAGTCGCAAATAACTGATCTGCTGCATAAACATCAGAATTGGTAATGGCATTAAACAATGTCGACTTGCCCGCATTAGTATAACCCACTAATGAAACTGTAGGCACTTCGGCTTTTTTTCTAGACCGACGCCCTTGTTCCCGCTGTTTTGATACTTTTTCTAGTCGCGCCAAGATGTGCGTGATCCTAGCTCGTAGTAAACGACGGTCAGTTTCTAATTGCGTTTCACCTGGACCACGTAATCCTATTCCGCCTTTTTGACGCTCTAAGTGCGTCCAACCTCTAATTAAGCGTGTTGATATATGTTTTAACTGAGCAAGTTCTACTTGTAACTTACCTTCATGAGTTCGGGCTCTTTGAGCAAATATATCCAGAATCAAACCGGTTCTATCCAACACCCTACATTCAAATAATGCTTCTAGGTTTCGTTCTTGGGAAGGAGATAACGAATGATTAAAAATAACAATATCGGCTGCGGTTGCTTTCACAGCGTCCGCAATTTCTTGCGCTTTACCTGTACCTACATAATATTTAGCATCTGGATGTTGCCTAGAGGTTGTGATCACTGATGATGCAAAAACCCCGGCTGAGGATACTAATAAACCTAATTCTTCTAAATCTTCTCTGTCACTTTCATCAGAAAAATTGACGTGAACTAATATAGCTTGTTCGCCGCCTTCATATCTATCAAACAATAGTTTGTCCTAGTTATTTATTTAAACGCAAAAAAGGAAATATACATTAGCATATTCCCTTTTTGTATTAATCGTCAGTATTAATATAAATAATAGCGATTTATTCGGTTTCTTCTGCACCAGCTTGATAATGCGGATTCGTTTGAAATGGTCTAGCTGGAACTATAGTAGAAATGGCATGTTTATACACCATTTGGCTAAGTGTATTTTTTAGCAAAATAACAAATTGATCAAATGACTCAACTTGTCCTTGCAGTTTAATACCGTTTACTAAATAGATCGAAACTGGAATACGTTCACGGCGTAACGCATTCAAAAATGGGTCTTGTAAAGACTGCCCCTTGGCCATGTTTCTTCCTTCTTCTTATTATTTATTGTTATTTTTGTTACACAAAGTAATATTTTGCCTAACAAGTTAATAGCTTAGCGAGTTTAACACTCGTTGCAAGTTTTCTTTTTCATTACCTATCTCTAATTGAGTCATATCTTGCCAACTCCTCAACCAAGTCAATTGTCTTTTTGCCAATTGACGTGTTGCGACGACTCCTCTAAATATCATTTCGTCTTTGTCTAACTTACCATCTAAATATTCCCACATTTGTCGATAACCAACAGAACGCATGGAAGGTAAATCTAAATGTAAGTCACCACGTTGATATAAGGCTTTAACTTCATTTTCAAACCCTGATTCCAACATAATGTGAAATCTTTGTTCAATCCGTTTATGCAAAGTGCTTTTATCTTCACACTGAAAAGCAAACTGCTTGACTGGATAAGGTATCGGCTGTTTTTCCTTTTTCATTAAATCTGTCATGGTATTACCACTAATTAGGTAAATTTCATAAGCTCGATTAATTCGCTGCGGATCATTGGGGTGTATGCGTTGTGCAGACTCTGGGTCGACTTCTGCCAATTTATCATGAATATAAGTCCAACCATGTTGCTGAGCTAATTTTTCAATATCAACTCGTATTTCCTGCTGCGCTTCTGGTAACTCAGAAATACCTTCAACCAACGACTTAAAGTACATCATAGTGCCCCCAACTAAAATAGGAGTTTTCCCTTGTTGGTATGCAGATTCGATTTCCTCTAATGCGTCACGCCTAAAATCAGCAGCGGAATACGTTTGAATAGGATCTAAAAAATCAATTAGCTTATGCGGATAATCTTCCAATTCTTGTTTTGTTGGTTTTGCGGTACCAATATCCATACCTTTGTAAATTAATGCAGAGTCAACACTGATTATCTGGCCGTTAATTTCATCCGATAATTTCATGGCTAAGTCTGTCTTACCAGACGCGGTAGGCCCCATGATAGTGATCACTGGATGCTGTGTTTGTGGATGTCCCATATTTATACGTATTTTCCTAATATGCCTTTCATAAAAAGGGGCTAATTCAATAAGGCTTCAGCATCTAGTTTTAATGCAGAGGCTTTTAGTTCATCGATAAAACCAGCTTGTTTAGCATTTTGAAATAAAACATCAATAATTTGTTGGTTTGACATTAATCTTGATCTTTGTTGTAAAACCTTATCGATTAAGATTTCAGGTGTTAAGGCTTGCATCATTAGTTGATTAAATAACGCAGGTAAAGTTCGGTTGTTTTCATTACTGCGTAAAATAGCTGGTACTTGTTTAACTATTAAATAATGCTGGTGTAATATTAAATCAAAACCATGCTCTAACAGTATAGATAAAAATTCTTCACACCATTGTTTCTCTTCAACTGTTAACTTTAATCTTATAGGTACTAACAGAGGTGTTTTACTTAACCGTTGCCGGTTACTTCCCCTTTGATTGTCCGTTAACTCTGAGTGCAGTATATTTTTTGGTGTATAACAATTCATATCTACTAACCAAACGTCTTGGTCTATTTGGCAATATACATATCTTAGCTGTTGTATAAACAACACCGATAATCTATTAGCTCTAGCTTCACCCTGACCAATACTTTCGCCCTGATCTAATTTTTCATGCTGAATCGGCGATTTCGGCTGAGCTATTGAATTTGATAGATATGACCGCTCCGGAAATACGTCATTCACCGCTTGATTTAACTGATTTTCAGACACACTTTGCTGTCGTTCGATTTGACTATTGAAACCAGACGTACCTTGTTTATAAACAGGCTTATTTGATAATGATGTTAGCTCTGACTTTTCAATCTCTGTTTGCGCTACCGCTTCTTGATAGCCTTTATGATCTTGACTGCTTTGATTAGTTTGCATCTCATGATGTGGCCTAGCCAACCAAGTTGGTTGTTCATTAGATTCTATTTTTTCGACCAATGTTGAATTACCTTGTACTACATTAGGTGGCACTAAATGTTCATCTAATTGTAATTCTTGATTTGAACTTTCAGTTTCATCATGAAAACTATCTAACGCATCTTTAATTGTTTTAACGATAAGATCATGTAATAAACGCGCATGATGAAAACGGACTTCATGCTTTGCGGGGTGAACATTAACGTCTACTTCATTTGCCGGTAGCTCTATAAATATGACATATTCTGGTAATTGCTCAGTATGCAGTAATTGCCCATAAGCTTGTCGTATCGCGTGTTGAATTAACTTATCACGCATCATACGGCCATTCACAAATGAATATTGTGCTGGGTTAACAGAGACACATAACTCTGGTGCTTTGATCCAAACAGCAATATTGACCTGATCGTATTGGCTAGTAAACACACTTGCTGAATTAACAAAGCTATTATTTATCACTTCGCCTATACGTTTACTTTTTTGCTCAACCACTCCTAAATCTGATGAATGTGAACGGAATTTTTTAACTACTTTTTGATTGTGTTTTAGAATAAAACTAACGTCTGGACGACTCAGTGCTATTCGCTTGATTAATGTTTCTATATGAGTAAATTCGGTTTTTTCAGCTCTTAGAAATTTACGTCTAGCTGGGGTATTAAAAAATAAATCCACCACATCAACACTAGTGCCATTTGGATGAGCTGCGGGTTTAATGTCTACATCCATAGCTAAACCTTCAGCTATAGCACTCCAAGCTTCATTTTGATCTGCTGGTTTTGATGTCATAGTTAAACGAGAAACGGAGCTAATACTCGCAAGCGCTTCGCCTCTAAAACCTAGGCTTATAATCGCTTCTAAGTCATCAATATTAGCAATCTTACTGGTCGCATGGCGCGATAACGCGAGCGCTAACTGTTCTTTACTTATACCTTTACCATTATCTCGGATTAATATGCGTTTATGACCACCGCGTTCAATCTCTATTTCTATTTTTGTTGCGCCTGCATCTAATGCATTTTCAACTAATTCTTTAACAACAGAAGCCGGGCGTTCAACTACTTCACCTGCGGCTATTTGGTTTGCCAATTGCGGTGGCAATATTTTAATAGTCATGAATTTTACTAAGACTGAGGAATGGACAATACTTGTCCAACTTTAATATTATTTGAACGTAGATTATTGGCTTTTTTAATCCTAGAAACCGTTACATTGTAATTTTGGGCAACTAGAGATAACGACTCACCGCTCTTTACTTTATGTTTTAAGTTTTTATATTTTGCGAAATACGAACCATCTGGAGGGTTCTTTTTAAAATAACCATTAACCGCTTTAAAAATCGAATTGGCCATTTTATTTTGAAACCAAGAATTTATTAACAGCTTTTCTTCTTTTAGGTTTGAAATAAAACCAGTCTCAACCAAAATAGATGGGATATCTGGGGACTTTAACACACCAAAACTAGCTGATTGTGGAGTGCGGGTATGTAGTTTTGTGATCCCTTTAAGCTCCCCCAGGATCTCTTTAGCCACCGAATAACCTTGTGACATTGAATGGTCCATGGACATATCTAATAAGGTACGTACTAAGTATTTTTCTGTAGTGGTATTTTTAATGGCTTCGCCAGCACCACCTAATAACTCTGAGTGCTTTTCTTTTTGCTCTAACCATTTACCAATTTCTGAGTTAGCTCGACGCGGGCTTAATGTCCATACTCCAGCTCCAGAAGGTTTAGAGGTATGATACGCATCGGCATGGATAGATATAAGTAGGTCCGCATCCGCCTTTCTGGCTTTTTCAGTTCGTCCGTGAACACTAATATAATAATCACCAGTTCTAGTCATTATAGGTGTTAAGCCAGGCGCAGCTTTGATTAACGCTTCTAATTTTTTGGCGATAGAAAAGGTTATACGCTTTTCATAGTTTCCTCGTCGGCCAATTGAACCGGGGTCTTCTCCGCCATGCCCAGCATCGATTGCGATGATAATGTCACGGTCAGTTTTAATTTTCTTTTGAGTTTCTGCAACCTTGGCCTTAGTGTCCATTAAGTCGATAACCAAGCGATTTCCATAAGGTGCCGTTGGTTTTAATGCGAAAATAATAGGTTCTATTTTTGATTTTAAGTCAAATACTAAGCGGCTATCAGATTTGCCTTTAACACTACTACGCATGTCTTTTAACATGTCACTTGATTGGGCTAAATTAGACAATTCGGCACGAATACTTGTATCTTTTAAATCAAGAACTAAACGTTCAGGGTTGGACAACATAAAGTAAGAGTATTTAATTGGCTGCGTTAAGTCCAAAACCACTCGAGTTGAGTCTGGAGATGGCCACACTCTTATGTTCTCAACTTTTTTAGAAGCCCATACAGGCACAGAAAAACTGGCCATTACGACTAATAAAGTGTTAATTACAATTATTCGAATTACAGTGTTAAGCCACATTTACTTTCTCTATATTCTTTTATAACAGCTTCTGGATTTACTTTGATACTTTTGATTTTAACATTGTTTGTTCTAAAAAAAGTAATATACTCGCACCTTTATCGTTATTGGCAGCCATATTAATAAATCTTCCCGCATCCGCATATTCTAAAGTAATATCCAAGTCAGCTTCAGGTAATACACCTAAGCCTTTCTCTGGCCATTCGATTAAACATAATGAATTAAGTTCAAAGTAATCACGAATACCCATAAACTCTAATTCTTCTGGATCGCCTAATCTATATAAGTCAAAGTGATAAGCGTTAATCTTACCTAGCTCATAAGGTTCAACTAAAGTATATGTAGGGCTTTTTACATTGCCCTTATGTCCCAGGCCTTGGATCACGCCACGAGTAAAGGTTGTTTTTCCTGCACCTAAATCACCATGAAGATAAACAATTGCCCCCTCTGTCACTACAGAAGCTAAATGGCTCCCCATTTGGACTGTTGCACTTTCATCTTTTAACTTAGCACTTAACTCTTTCATATTTTTACAGTTATTTATCAATTACATCATGACTACATCAAATTGGTCCTGATTATACAGGGATTCTGTTTTGACCTTAATCTGTTTACCAATAAAAACTTCTAATTCTGCTAGATTATGAAATTCATCACTCTCTAATGACTCAGCCACGGCTGTAGATGCATACACGATAAACTTATCAGCGTGATAAGCTCTATTCACTCTTACTATTTCTCGCAGCAATTCAGCACAAATGGTTTCTACTGACTTAACATAACCTCTTCCATTGCATACTTCACATTCACTACATAAAACATGCTCTAGACTCTCACGTGTCCGTTTACGAGTCATTTCAACCAAACCTAATGCGGAAAATCCATTAACATTATTTTTTGCTCGGTCTTTAGATAGAGCAACCTCTAAACTATGCAATACTCGTTTTTGATGATCCTTACTGAGCATATCGATAAAATCAATAATAATAATCCCACCTAAATTACGTAAACGTAATTGACGGGCAATCGCCTGTGTTGCCTCGCTATTGGTATTAAATATAGTATCTTCTAAGCTACGATGCCCAACAAAGCCGCCGGTATTTACATCTATGGTTGTCATCGCTTCTGTTTGGTCAATAACTAGATAGCCGCCTGATTTAAGCTCAACTTTCTTGTCTAACGCACGCTTTATTTCAGACTCAACACCAAACATGTCGAATATAGGCCGCTCCCCTGGGTAATATTCCAGCTTGCTGGTTAACTCAGGTGAGAATTCTTCTGTAAATGCCGTTAGTTGTCCAAAAGTTAATTTAGAGTCAATTCTTACTCTTTCTAATTCTTCAGCAATAAAATCTCGAATGATACGAAAAGCTAAACTCAAATCTTCATATAGAACATCTGGATTACGAGTTTTCTTTTTTTTCTTAATGATTTTATTCCACAATTTTTTGAGGAATACTGCATCTTGCGCTAATTCTTTTTCGCCAGCGCCTTCTGCTGCCGTCCTAACAATATAACCACCTTCACCTTCTTCATAGTGGTTTTCAACTATCCGTTTTAAACGCTGTTTTTCAGCATCACTATCAATTCTTTGTGACACACCAACGTGTTTAGAATCCGGCATAAAAACTAAATAGCGAGAAGGTAATGTAATATCAGTTGTGAGGCGAGCACCTTTAGTGCCAAGTGGATCTTTTACCACTTGGACGATAATTTTTTGACCTTCACGAACTAGATCAACAATATCCCTAACGGTATTTGATTTAGAGGGTATTTGATCTTTTTCATGATCGTAAGTGACTATATCTGATGCATGTAGAAAAGCCGCTTTTTCCATTCCAATATCAATAAACGCAGCCTGCATCCCTGGCAATACACGACTTACTTTACCAAGATAAATATTACCAACGATACCTACTGTACTTTGTCGCTCTAAATGCAATTCTTGTAACATGCCATTTTCAATTTGAGCAACTCGAGTTTCACTTGGTGTTATATTTATTAATAACTCAACAGTCATTATTTCATCACTTCTTTTAAGGCTTGCTCAATTTCAACAAGAGGGAGGCCAACTACAGAGCTGACACTGCCGTTAATTGCTTTTACAAATTTAGCGCCAATGCCTTGTATTGCATAAGCGCCAGCTTTATCTTGTGGTTCACCTGTATGCCAATACTTGATTATTTCATCTTCATTTAACACTTTAAATAACACGTCTGTCGTAACACATTCCGTAATAGTTTTAGTACAACTTAATACTGTAAATGCTGTGATAACTTGGTGTTGTGTGCCTGATAATAAAGATAGTGTATTGATACAGTCCTGTAAATCTACAGGCTTGCCTAATATGGTATTGTTGATGATAACCGAAGTGTCAGAGCCAATTACGATAGCCTCAGCATTATTGTTAAAAATATGCTGTGCTTTTTCTAAGGATAATCGAGATACGTATTCAATGGGGGATTCACCAAACAAGACGCTTTCATCTATATCTGCGGCTTGAACACTAAAGTCATCAATAATATGCGATAACAGAGTCTTACGTCTAGGTGACTGACTCGCCAAGATAACTTTGTTTGTCATTAACGGATTTTAAACCTTCTACGGTAAGAACGTAAAACAGGAAATAACCACAACCAAAAAATAGCACTGGTAAATGAAGGCGTGATGTACTCAATTGCAAAGTTAACGTTAAGAAGAAATCGATTGATCCAAAAAACCACTAGATGGTATAAAATTAGAAATACACAGACCAAAGCAGCTTGTTGCCAAACCGTAAAATTTCGTAACTTTTGGAAATTGGAGGAAACACCGAATACCACTAAGCTCAATGCTAATGCATTAACACCAAGCACTGTCCCCAACAATATATCTAATAGAAAGCCTACACTCCAAGCCGTGCCAATACTTACACGATGTGGTAATGCAATCGCCCAGTATATAACAACCATAGCAGCCCAATCAGGCCAGAACGCTTTTATTTGAATAGGTAAAGGCATAATATTTAATATCAAAGCAACAAAAATACTAGCGTTGATATACCACCAGGGTGACGTACTATTACTCGCCATTATTTACCCCTTTTTGTGCAGCATTATCTGGTTCTACCGTTACATTAGGCCATAGAAGTAGAACGTGTTTTAATCTATCCAGCCTTGCAATAGGTTCTGCGATGATATTCATAAAAGGTTGAGATTCATCGGGAATTACATTGATAACTTTTGCAACAGGATGGCCATCAGGAAATATTTCACCTAAGCCTGACGTGATTAACGTATCGCCAACCTTAACATCTGTACCGTGGGGCAAATTAATTAAAGCCATTTTATTTATGTTACCCGTTCCTGACAATATCCCACGGACATCATTACGACCCACTCTAATAGGAATTGAATGTGTTTGGTCTGTGATCAAAATAACTCGCGCTGTGGTGTTAGCAACATTGACTACCTGTCCAACAACACCTAAGTCATCTAATACAGGCTGGCTTTCATATACGTCTTGTGAAGAGCCCTTGTCAATCATCACATTTTGTGAAAATGGATTGCTCGCAACAGCCATAATTTCAGCCACCGATTTTTTAATTTCAGTTCTTAAATTAGTTTGTAATAACGCTCTTAATTTTGCATTTTCAGACATCAACATATTGTAACGTTGTAACTTTTCGTTTTGCATTAATTGCAACTCTCTAAGTATTTCATTTTCATCTAATAATGCTTGTTTTGAAGTTGCGTATTTAAATGTAGAGTCTAAAACTTGCTGAGGTATGTTGGCTAAATAAATAACAGGAGAAACTAAGGTGTTCAGATAACTACGGATCTGTTGAGAACTGTCCGTATAAACATCATAGGTAATGGTAAAAAAACTAATAACAAAGGCTAAAGAGAACCTTAAGGGTAATGATGGTCCTGCGCCAAAAATGGGATTCATAATTACTTTCTTGTTATTTTATTAAACTAAAACGGCAGTTATTACTGCCGTTTAAATATGACTAAAAGCTAATAGATACTTATTTATTCGTAGCTAAATACATCTCCGCCATGTACGTCAATCATTTCTAACGCTTTACCACCGCCTCTTGCAACACAAGTAAGTGGGTCATCCGCGATAATGACTGGAATACCAGTTTCTTCCATTAGCAAACGATCTAAGTCACGTAGAAGAGCGCCACCGCCTGTTAAGACCATACCTCTTTCTGCAATATCAGATGCTAACTCTGGTGGAGACTTTTCTAGTGCAACTAATACCGCACTAACGATTCCAGATAATGGTTCTTGTAATGCTTCTAAAATTTCATTTGAATTCAATGTAAATGAGCGAGGAACACCTTCTGCAAGGTTACGGCCACGAACTTCCATTTCTTTTACATCATTAGAAGGATATGCAAAACCAATTTCTTGTTTAATGCGTTCCGCTGTTGCTTCACCAATTAAACTACCAAAATTACGACGAACATAATTGATAATTGATTCGTCAAAACGGTCACCACCGATACGTACTGATGAAGAATACACCACACCATTAAGTGAAATGATTGCAACTTCTGTCGTACCACCACCTATATCGACAACCATTGAACCTGTTGCTTCTGATACTGGTAAATTAGCACCAATTGCAGCAGCCATTGGTTCTTCGATTAAAAATACTTCACGAGCACCAGCACCTAATGCCGATTCGCGAATGGCTCTTTGCTCAACTTGAGTTGCCCCACAAGGTACACATACTAAAACACGTGGACTTGGGCGGAAAAAATTATTGCTATGTACTTGTTTGATAAAGTACTGCAGCATTTTTTCTGTAACATAAAAGTCTGCAATTACGCCATCTTTCATTGGACGAATAGCTTTAATGTTACCCGGTGTTCGGCCTAACATTCGTTTTGCTTCGACACCGACGGCGGCAACACTTTTAGGGCCTCCAGCACGCTCTTGACGAATAGCAACAACAGATGGTTCATTAAGAACGATCCCCTGTTCCCTTACATAAATTAATGTATTTGCCGTACCTAAATCTATCGACAAATCATTAGAAAACATACCGCGCAGATTCTTAAACATGGCGCCTTTTATCCTTTGAGAAAACATCTAAAAACTAATAGCTAACTTTACATAACACCTGCGGTTCGAGCAAGCAAGAACTTACGATAAAATTAGATTATTAGAGAATAAAAAAGGGGCAAAAGCCCCTTCAGTTACGTTATAGATTATATTTTAACCTATCTATCCCTTGCTACACGAAATCCAATGTAGTTTGAGCGAAAATCTGAAGCTATCTCTAAACGAGTTGAAACACGAGCTAAGCTAGGTGCAAAGTTCCACGCTCCACCACGAACAACAGAAACGACTTCTGAACCCGAGTCACTCCATTCCCAAACATTGCCTATTACGTCATAAAGACCAAAGCCATTACGTTTGAATGATGCAGTTGGCGATGCACTTTTGTTTGACCACTTACTGCCACACCAGCCACAATTTGCATTGTTGCTACCGATCACATCACCCCACCAGTAATCTGAATCTGAATTTGCTCGAGAAGCATATTCCCACTCACCTTCTGTAGGTAAACGATAAGTTTTTCCTGTGCTGTTAGATAACCATTCAACATAAGCTTTAGCATCATCTAAAGTTACACAAACAACTGGGTGTAAATCTGTTTGCTCGTAACCTGGATTACGCCAATTCATTTGCATATCGTACTTAGGTTCCGCATCACTGTAAAAAGCACAGCCTTTACCTTGTTCAGCAACAGTTACATAATTAGTAGCGCTAATGAACTGAGAAAAATCAGCAACTGTAATTTCTTTTTCACCAATACCAAATGAGTTTTCTATTTTGTAACTCACGACTGGACGTTCGTTATCTAGGCCACGACCTGTAATATCACCCATTTGAAAACCACCAGCTGGTATTGCTACCAATCTAGGGCCTTGCTTATCATTATTTAAGATATCTTGAATTTTTTCACCTTTGGCAAAACTCTGAGCATCTTTTTTCAACTCAACTTTAACCAAACGGTTCTCCGTTAACTCAAGCTTTTCAACAAAAGACTGATAACCTAATTTAATAACTTCAACTGAATGTGGCCCTGCTGGCAACATTACGCTCAATTTTGTAGAACCATAACTCACACCATCAATATATACTTCATCATCAAATACATTTGACCGTATGGTTAATTCGTACATTAAATTAGAGTCGTATTTAGGTTTATTATTTTGAACATTAATTTTCTTAGCAACTTCTACGTTGTTGCTACTACCGCCTGGATATTCCACACAGTAACGCTCATTTAATTCCAACAATTGACATGCTTGCTTACGAGTAAGGTTACCTTTAAGCGTTACATCTAATGTAACTGCGAATTTTGCAACACCTGAGAATGCTTGGTCTATTACTTTAGTCGCTTCAACTTTAACGCTGGTATCTGCTGCGTTACGCTGTGCTGACACTGTCGCAGTTTCAGATAATTCAGCAAAAATCTTATCTAAGTAACGTTTTGATGCTTTTTGCTTTGCTAATTGCTCAGTGCGACGAATACATTCCGCTATAACTTCTTGTAAGTCACAATTAACAGCCTGTTGCACGGTTAAGTTGCCGGTTTTATTAAACTGTGTATATAAACGCTCTACACGTGAATTGTTTAATTGTTCTTTTAAACCTTCTAATGAATTTAACAAAGAATGTTTTGATACACGAATACCCGCTACTTCACGATCTTTTTCTTGCACCGCAACGAGTTGGTTTTGTATATCTAACTTATTTTGTTTATGGGCATTAACTGCCTCGGTGTAGGTTAAACGAACTGAAGCGATATCTAACGATGGATCATCTATCATCTTTTGGAATTGAGTATTCATCTCTTCCAAAGCGATCGTTTTCTCACGTTCAAGCTTCTTTGATTGTTCACGAAGATTCGACAATTGCTCTTTCATTTGCTTTGCTTGATTCATTTGCGTTTGCAAAGCTAAGTTATAATTGTCGTATTCGGTTTGTTTATTTGAAATGTCAGCTTGGATAGCATCAACCGCAACTGCAGTTGTTTGTGCCTCCACACTTCCCATTAACAAGACACACATTAGCGCCAGTGGTGCTCTCAACATAGTACTTCCGTTCCCAAAATTACTTATTATTTTCAGACAAACCTGAGAATTTTAAAAAATTAACAATTTCCTATGCTATTGAGTTAACACCCAAAGCGCAAGTGTAAATTTAAAACTATCTCTCTCTTTTATAGATTATTCGATCATTTCCGCGATATGAACCAAAAATAACCGTAGATGAAACTTTATCATTTGTATCAATTAAACCATCGCCATCCCAATCAACATTTAAATAATTTGGCAGATTAGTAATTTCTACTAATAGTTCAGCAATAGTGTTTGGTGCTTCGATAAACAAACCTTCGTCAGCAGCCGTTTTACCACTTGTGAATATACTTCCATCTATCCTTGATAGGTAACTAGTGGCCAGCTCATTCTCTGTAATATCTACAATAAAACTCGCAAATTGTGTTTCACTATCATCAATATTTGTAATGAATCGCCCACCTTCATAATACTGAAGAACCATCTCTACTTTTAAATCACTATTTTCATCACCAAAAGCATTTTCTAGAAACAAACGCCCATAACGAAGATTAAATGTATTATTAAAGGCAGTGAAGCTTTCTTGATAAATAGGTAGGTCGTTATTTATACCATTAGAATCATAGCCTATGTTATCGGCATCTTTTAGTTCATCTGAACTAAATATTAACGAAATAGTACTAACTACTGGTTCTAAAGGGGTTGCAGACTTTTCATATAAAAACGGAGCGTCCAAAGTAAATTCCATTTCTCCGTCTTCTGACAGATCTGTACTTGTAATTCCATCGCTTGGGTATGGGTCTGGGCTATAACCTGTATCTTCCTCATAACTTGAAGAGATAAAACCAAAACTCGAAGGGACAAATACATAATTTGTTGCTGTTAGATTAGTATACGTTTTCGCTACATAGGTAAATTCTGGAATTGGAGTTATAACAAACTCTAACGACTCGCCAATATAAGTAAATGTGGTGTGAGTATCATTAATAGTTGTATCTGGTGAATCTTCAAAAATAAAATACGCAGGTGTGAATCGGCCTGCGCTGGTAGCGCTATCAGAGTTTATTTCATAACCTAAATAATTACTGTCTTTAACATCCACACTAAAACTACCAACATTATCAAACTGAGCTACGGTACTTGTATATCCATCATTATCAAAAACAAGCGATGTTGAGGTTTCCCATACTTCTGTATTTTCAAAGCTTATTGGACTAGAGCCCCCATAATAAAACGACACAGCATTTGCTCCGCTACTTATTAAAGGTGAACTCATAACAGGTTTCAATTCAAGACTTCCTGGTCGGTAGTTGTTCGTTACGTTCCCGTCGGCGTTTAATGCTTGAATGGTTAAATTAAATTCTTGCCCCGCATAATGAGTTTCATTGCCTGTCGAGCCTAAAGTGTAGGCTCCATCATCCATAACAAGTTTTATACTGTTAGGAATAACATTAAAGCTATCATATCCCGTTACTACATCGCCGCTAGGGTCACTCACTGAGAGTTTTAAGGTTCCAGCATCACCATATCGTACATAAAAGTATGCCATAGCATCAGTATTATTAAAATCTAACGTTTGGTCTGTTCCACTGCCACTTGTCACGGCCGTATAAGAGCTGTCATCTAAAGAAATATTTAACTGCTCCGCATCATAACCAGTTGGATGATCCACATAAGTAAAATCTATATTTACCGATTGTTCACCAACTAAAGCCGCTTCACAAACTGCGGGGTTATTTTCTATAGCTTCAACCGCTTGTACTGATACTTTATTATTACTGTCGGATATGGTTTCACTAGAGGTTATGTCCTCTGTTGTCACAATATAACCAAACTGGTTGTAAGTAATATCACAACTACTTGCCGTACCATCGTTATAAAAACACTCCACATCTGCACTTAGAGACATGTTATTTAAGCCCAAAGTGATTGTATCTAGCGATGTGTAATCAAAGTCAATATCCTGTGTACTGCCCGTTAAACTAAGAGCTGACAGGTTACTGGTGTTTCCACCTAACGTGTAATCTAAATAACCAGTAATATCAACCACGGGGGCATCTGTACAACTTTCATCATTACATGCCTCTACCGTTACCGATGTAGCTGCACAGCTTAAGTTATTTTGAGGATGTGTAATTCTATAATGATCAACTTCGCTAACTAGCCCACAAGCTCTTAGCAGATTCATGTCAGCTTCGATTTCACTTTCTGATAAGTAACGGCCGTAAATACGAACTTCATCTAACTCGCCAATAAATGTTCTTGCAGGTATAACCTCACAAGTTTCGCCAGCATTAGGAGTACCAACATCGGCCCCTACATAATAGTCGCAAGTACTTTGTTTTGGTATCTCATTCCAGCTACTTGAATTTTCTAACACGCCGTTAATATACATTTTTTGCTCACCCGCTTGATACGAGATGGCAACATGAGACCATGCATTCAAAGGTACAGTGTTGGTTGATGTTAATGAGCGTGAAGTACTGTTTTCATTCTGCCACCACCAATACAATCTACCATTGGCATTAATATGGAATTCATAATTCTCATCTTTAGAGGATATTGCCATTAGAGTGCCACTGCCGTTAGTGTCATTCGCATCATTTGGATAAGACGTTGGATAGACCCACGCCGACACAGCTAACTCTTCACTATTCAAATGCCCACTATCATCTACTTGGCCGTAACTTTCACCATCCATAATTGCATATTTACAGGTACTATTTTCACCAACGGTTTTAGCAATATTAGATGAACCAAAATTAATATTACCAATTGCAGACAAGTCGTTTACACCAATTACATCCTCTAAACTATCTTCCATCGGCCACCAGCCGATAATGTCATTGTCATCGTTCTTTTCACATTCATGACAATATACTTTAAAGTCGTGAACTTGTAGGCCATCATCATAATCATTATCGTAGCTAAACAAACCAACTGAATACATATTGGGTTGCGCGCTTGCATAGCTCATCATATCATTACCATTAATACAGATAGAGATCCCATCAGCATCCACAGTGATCTGAACTGACATAGGATCATCACTATAAAAATCTTGTTCCGATACTAATACCGTTGGTACACCATCCTTTACCCATACTAAATCTAGATTTCGGTATATGCCGGGAAAAGTCGTATCGTTAGCATAACCTACGCCTAACTTTGCCCACCTAAGCAGGTAAAAGTCATTTTCATCTTGATAACCAAATACGATACCTACATCATTATTGCCAATTTCATCTGCGAAAGCTGAAATACTGGTTTCAATCGAATACTCTGAAATTGTACTTGATGAATAACCTTCGCTATCCACATCATGCAATAAAACACCGTATTCACTGTTGCCTAGGCTAGTAACATCACCCGCTATTTGTAATGTTCCATTATCAATTTCAAAAACAATATCTAACTCTTCAGATGAAAGAGTGTAGATTGTGCCATTTTCCCAAACACTTATTGTGTCTCGGTCAAAATCATAACTTTCCCATGTATCCTCTAAGTCATAAACCGATTCACTAAAATCATCATGAAATATAAGATCATAAGAACTGATATCTGGGCAGGAGCCAGCAATAGTTGCATCTATTGCAAAGTCATCAACATAAAATTCATCAGATCCCTCAAAGAGAGCATCTGTTAAAAATCGAACATCCACATCCTCATCAATGTAACTTGAAATATCAATTGATACATCACCAGAGTCATTACTAGAAGACGATCCGACAAACTCTTGTAACGTAACCCAACTGCCATTATCTTTGCGTATCTGTAAATAAACGATATCGTCACTAAATGAAGTCACACTGTGATAACTAAACGATAGAGTAGCCGATGAATATCCCTCAAGGTTTACTTCTCTGGTTATAGATACCTCAGAGTCAGTAATTTTTAATTCACCACTTTCAATGGTTATGTCACCACTGGATGGGTTGTCGTCGTCACCACTTTCATCCCAATCACCAACCCAATCTAATTCACCATCGTCGTTACCATAAGAAACCTGAGTGAACTGATCAAAATAAAGGTGTTCTTCTGGCTCAGTCACACCAGATGCATTTATTGCAAAATTATCTATATATACGTCATCGTTTCTATCAAAACCATCTGCTGTATAAATCCCTATATCGGTATCATCGGAAATATAAGCAGTAATATCGAATGATGAAACACTATCTTGCTCATCACCACCACCCTCTAGCGTATATATGATTGTCCAAGAACTAGCATTCTCTGTTCTAATAACAATGTAAACATCATCATCAGAGCCGTTAGTGTTTAATTCATAATCAAAGGATAAGTTTGCTTCGGTATAAATAGATAAATCAATTTCACGATAGATAAAACTATCTCCATCTACTAGATGCAAGCGGTTATCTTCAATTTGAATATCACCTGATGTTGGGCTATCGTCATCATCGTACTCCTCCCAGTCACTAGACCAATCTAATTCACCATCGTTATTATCATAGCTTTGGTCATTAAACTCGTCTAAATAGGTAGCATCCGCATTCAAAGATTCAGTGACCGTAATGGTTAAGCTTTTTCTAAATTCAAGACCATCTGTTTTTACACAAATGGTATAACTACCCACAGGAAGTGTAGAGCCACTTGCATTGTCTATAGATAAGACATTATTAGTAATAGCAAAGCGCCAGTTATCCGTTGTTCCTGCGGAACAACTGCCAGAATCTGTACCGCCGTCCCAAGTATGAAGGCTAATTGAATCTGACGTTACAGTACTGGTGCTATCTAACGGTGTTAAGTTACCAATAACCTCACCTTCAGAAGCATCAGTGTCAAAAATGGTGTCAGGTGAAAGTGTAATGTCAGAGATACTTGAAGTTACTGTTAACGTAGTGGAATAATCATCTGAGTCATCTCCACCACAGTCGGTGTTTCTATAAGCAATAAACTCAATATCATAAGATCCTACAACACTGGTGATCCCCGATATATCAAAGCTATCGGTCTGCGATGAAGTACTTTGGTAATCATCTGTATCAACACAAACTTCACTTCCACCATCAATGCTGTAGCTTGTTGAGCGCCAACGTCTGTTATTGTTACTTCCCGTACCTGTAACTGATATGGTTACTGTTATGGTATCGTCAATTATTGCTGGATTAGGCGATAAAGTGACAGAGTCAATAGTTCTCCCAGCATAAGACTGAAAAGGCAAAAGCAATAATGTAAACACTATTACAAGCTTTAATACCACGTGCTTTATTATCATAATGCCTTAGCCTCAACTTCAATGGTTCTACTGGCGCATATTTTCTCATTTCCACAGCTAAAGTCAGTTGGCTCATAGGTTTTACATACCCCAGTAGATACAATTCGATAATACTGAGTGTTCGAGTCTAATGGTTCATTAAGCGTACAATCTGTTGTAGCGACACAATTGACTAAACCAGATTGTGCAAACTCTGTAGTTTGCGAACTAACACACGCGGCATCATCACTACCGTCAATTGAAATAGGGAAAATTAGAGCTAACATTCTTTCATTTGCAGATTCTGCCGCGAACAATGCACGAGTTCCATAGACTTCATACACCGTTTGCTCTGAACTGGACGATATAGATTTACTGATCCCAGCAGCGAGTAACGCCATTACAACAATAATGAACACAGCAATAGCTAAAGCACTACCAGTTTGACTCAATCTATTTTTATTAATTTTTTTAACTCTCATAACAATAAATTACTTAATTCCACTAGTAAGCCAAAGCCCATTCCGGTATTACAAAAAATTAAGGCGTTATTTAACACCTAAGGTACGTTAGGAATATGAACTTCATGATTAAAAAACATATTTTCATCTAAATTAGCATTAAACTCTAAGTATAGATTAACAACTGCATTTCTATTTAGTGTTGAACCATAAATATCAAATGGTTGAGTTGCGTCATCATTTAAATTGTTGGTTAACCCTTCAGCCATTAATATGATGCCAGTTGCACTAATCGGCTCACTTTGAGTTTCAGCAAAACTTGCTGAAGTGAAACGATATAAATCGTAATTTGGTTCTAATACAGTTCCAGTCCCATTACTTATAAAACAATAGCTAATAGATTCATCGGCAGTGTAATACCTACGTTTTGGAGAGTGCTCTTCAAAACTCATATCTGCGTCAAAAGTAAGCGTTAACTCTGGCGCTGTACCGGAAGCATTAACGTCGAGAAACCCGACCTTAGTTGTACTACTATATATATCATCGCTGGATGTTGGATAAATATAGACTCTATCACCAACGTCATAATCACCTAACCAACCAACCACTTCCATTTCAGTTCCGCTGTCAGGGCTAATTGGTGCAGCTACGGCCTCTGAATCGTCTCTATAAGCACCCGAGGCTTTTATAGGTGTAAATTCTATACACCTTTTACTGCTAGATATTCTTACGCTATTAGGAATTGCACCTCGTATTTCACGGGTCATTCGTTCTATTGCAAACCTGCTTTTGGATAACGTTAATTGCCTATCATTCGCCTCAACGTAAATTTGAGTACCAAAGGCAATAAACTGGACTGAAGCAATTGCTAACACTCCCACAATAACAATAACGGCTACCAACTCAATAAGGGTAAAACCTTTTTGCTTTAACCCAGCGCAAGAGCTCATTTGATTAGGCATTAGTAATTTGTCCTGTAGCTTGCGTATACCACAGCATTACCCTTTGGAGGTGTAACGATTACTGTGATCAATTTGGCATTAGTCGCATCTAAACCTAAATTTCCTCCAGCATATTGCACCGTCACATCGACGGAAAAACCTTTATAAACGTCTACTAGTTCGTCATTTTCAATATTGGTTATACCGTCTCCGGTAACTCTATAGCAATGAAAATCGTCTATGTCATCGTATAAGTCACGGCTATTCTCTTCAACCCAAGGATTTTCTACACCACCAGAGTTTATAAAGCCACAGTCATTGATTGTGGTGCAAGAGTCAGCACTTGATTCGCCACAACGTAAAGAGCCTATCTGTGCAGAATTTTCATCATAGCGGCGGGCCAAAATTTCATTCATCATGGATTGAGCTAGCTCTGCAGAACGTACTTGAAACCAAGGATTTGTACTGCGTTCAGCTTGTGGAAATAATGCGCCTGTCATTACCATTAACGCAATAGACATAACGACAATTCCAATGACAAGTTCTATGAGTGTGAAACCATTGTTATTAGGACTTAACTTTGATGAACCTTTAGATAAAACTTTCAGAGTTAGCGAGCATTTACGGACAAACATGAATATACCCTTGTGACTCAATACACACGCTACGCTCTGAAGAAAATTCAATAACGCAGCCAGTAGTCGCACAACTTCCACTACCTGGGATAGGCTGCCCTAAATCATTAAACGTAATTGAACTTATAATACTGCCTGAGGCATCTTTTGCAGTATATGTATCTTCAACGTCTACTAACAAAAAATCATCTACATCACCTGATGTAGCACTTAAACCGACGCCACATGAACCATTTGAACTCTTAGCTGCAAGACCGATAACCTCAGTATCAAATCGAACCAAATGACAGGTTTCTGAATCTTGTGTATTTTGCATAGCGCGCTGTTGAACATTACGTAACAAGGAGATTGTTTGGTCACGCTGAGAAATATAGGTGTAGTCAGAGGTGTTACTTATGTTAGGAAATATACCAATTGCTAATATAGAGATTAGCAGTACAACAACAATGAGTTCTATTAGCGTAAAGCCTAGATTTTTCATCTTTTACACCCTAACTACTTAAATTAACCTGCTTATAATGAATGGCACTAATACTACTGCCACTTGCTATTAATGT